>PGTJ01000193.1 GCA_002794515.1 Phototrophicales bacterium | reverse complement strand
GAGAAATTGCGTGTGATGAGGACAAAAGCGACAACTGAAAAAATAACGGCGATAATATCCAACACAATCAGATAAGTCGGCTCATCTTCACGTTTACGATACGCCCAAATGCCCGCACCAATGACCACCGCTATCATCGAGACGATTGCCGAACCTGTCCACACCAAAAAGGTCGAGAAATCTGTGCCGATGGGGTCTAATCGCAACATTGCCGCCAGTTGATCGCCCCAATATAGCAATCGGTCGTCTAATTCGGGATATGGGAACATGGAGATCGAAAGCACGGTGATGAGCAACAACGACAATGCGCCCGCAAATATAATCGAGAGTGTCACCGAATAAAACACCAGTTTGGCATTGATATTGGTGAAATGTTGTATCATGCGGACGATTAAATATAATGTGAGGAATGCGCCAAAAATGGCGACATAAAAAAAGCCCGTCTCTTTTGAGCCAAGATTCCACAAATTTGCCGCCGCCAACACATACAGCCAATGCGCCCGACCCCGTTGTTGTGGCGGACCGTTGGTATACATGATGGTCGCATAAAACATGATCATGGTGGCAATCATGGCGGGGGTGTCTTCGCGGATATACCGATTATAATAAAGCAACAGGGGCGAGCCTAAAATCATCATGCCCGCCAGCAATGCCCCGCTACGCCCCAACCATCGGCGTAATAACAAGGGGAACATGACCATCATAACGCCCAACACAGCAGGATAAATGCGAGCACTATAATCACTTGTGCCAAACAATTGATACGATAATGCCGTTGCGTGGAACAAAATCGGTCCGTGCATCATCGGGTTATGCTTAAAATCGCCCGTCTGTGCTAACTTATTAGAGAAAACCGTGTGCAGGCTTTCATCATGGCTCATGGTTCTATCGCCGAGCATATAAAAACGGGTAAATACCGCGAGAATGAATATCAACACCCAAGCGATGGTCTCCCAATTGAGCAAAATCGACTGCGATAACCATCGGGTGAAGGTGTTATTATGTTCGCCATCGGCGGTTGGGCTGGTTAATATCGCCATAAAACGTCACTCTCCGAGTTTGGGGGTGGGATATGGATTCTGGTAAATGGTTGTCTGTTCAGAAAGCACCTGATTGGCAATCATCAAATGTCCCGATGTGGCAATCGCCACAACGGTCGGCGGCATCGTCGGCGCAGTGTAATTTGGATTGCTGGTTTCGATTGTTTGCACAGCATTATCGGGTGTTGGTGGGGTAATAACAAGGGTCATGGCGTTCGATTGGTGCAAGGTGATGATGTGCATGATCATCCACAATAATGACACAACAATCAAGCCATAAATGGTGATTTGTGATGAAGTCAGACGGAAACGAGTCGGTTTGGCGACTTCACGCTCGATGCTACACCACAATTGCTGAATTCGCCCACCTTGTGGGATGCCATATATAGGCAAGCGTTCGCTCAGCTCAAGGCGTAACTCGCGCTGTCGGCGATATTCAGCATAACAAGCGGGATATTGTTCGATATACCGCGCCATACGTCGCCTAATTGCTGGTGATAATTCACCATTCACATAGGCTACCATCCGCCATCGGCAATATAAAATCTGGATTAATCGCATCATCGCTCAAAAACTCAATAATTCTTCTAATAAACCTTGACCATGCGCTTGTAGGATATGTCGCAGATGTTGATGCGCCAAGCGAATCCGACTTTCGGCTGTTTTGGGCGGGCATCCCATGACATCGGCAATTTCCCGATAGGTTAACCCATGTCCATAACGCAACACCACCGCCTCGCGCAAGGCAGGGGTGAGCGATTGCAATGCCTGATACAGCGCATCTTGCATTTGTTTACGCGCCAGTTCTGCTTCTGGGCGCTCTGAACGTGGGGCGGCAATTTCTTGGCGAAATAATTGCCCCAAATCGATGTGTGGCAAGCGTTTCCGCCGATAGGTATTACGGCATCGGCTCACAGCGATGGTATAAAGCCATGTTTTGAATGAAGCGCGTGATGGATCGAAACGGTGTAAATTTTTGAAGGCATACACAAATGTCTCTTGCATCACATCTTCAGCATCTTGACGCTGAAAGACAAGGCTATAACACAGGCGATAAATCCCTGTGGCGAAATAATCGTATAAATCGGTATAAGCGGTTTGGTCGCCTGCCAAACAGGCTTGGATGAGGGCATTCACCTCTTCCGCACCATGCACGGTTGTCTCATCTGTCATGATTATTTATTCATCCCATCCTCAAAAGTCATATCAGTTACACCTGAATGTATCAAAATCCTTAAAAATCTCATCTGCCAGATGGATTGAGCAATGGCACATTATCAAACACATCTTGACGCACCCATAATAACACAGCATAGACAGAATTGGGCTGAAAACGCACATCACGCAAAAACCACCACGGCATCAAATCTAAATTAATCTCCCAAATCAATGACCGATACGGTGCGCGCAACACTTGTGCGGGGTTATTGGCTAAACGCCAAATGCTGACAAATTCAGATACACCCACCCATTCATCGGTCATATTGAACCTCTGTCCGACATAGCTCCCGCCCAAATCGAGAAAATCATCTGATGAGTAGGTATCAAAGGGGACGATAATCACCTCATACAATTGTGCCTCGCGGATATTGGAAACGAATTTAGCATTATAAAAATCGCGCAATAACCATGCGACAATCCCATCAGATGGGGCTAATATGGCAATCGGGAGCGAATTTGTCCCGCCAGAATAGCGAAATGCCAATTCGTGCATCGTCTTTCGTAACAGCATGGCTTGTGATGATGTGGTTTGTGGATAATGAAGCATCTCAATCGGATTACTGGCGCGGTGCATCGCCACACCCCATGCCGTGCCAAAACTCGCCATACACACAAAAGCAAACATGCCTATCAACGCGCCTTGCAGTGGCACGATTGCCCCCCATATAGTTGTCGCTAAAAAATAACCGATGAGCATCATCACCGATACGATGACCGATACAATCATGGCTTCACGAAGCCCGATATACCGTAAATCCCGAATCTTTCGGGCAATTTCGACCGAATCCAGATTGGCAAAAAATGTCGATGGTGCGCCATTGGCGAATAACAAAAAGCCACGACTTAAAAATTGTAGATGGGCGGTGAGTAAAATGAACATCACAAAGGTCATAATCGCCACTGTGAATTTGCCCCACGACAAACCGCGGTCATCTGTGACCAATATAGCCGCATCAATCGGTGGCGATACGCGCACGAAGGCTTGTGAAATCACCAGCGCCATCATCGCGCTCATGGGCAATACCAACCATGAGGCATGTGCGGGGTTCATATCGGGATAGAAGATGAACGCCAACAATCCTAAGACCGTCCAAAAGATGAGGAAGCGTTCTATGAACGACATGCGGTGTTGATAGATGACGAATCCCAATCCCAAAAAGAAAAATGGGATGAGCCATATTTCATAAAAGACTAGCACATCCAACGGACGATATGCCGATGGATTTTGTGAACCAGAAAACCCGGCAAAAAATTGCCGTAGTAGCTCACCAACAATCTTCAAGCCATCTGGGGCAAACATAAATCCGGTGACGGTGGCGAATAAAATCAGTCCTGTCATGCTCAACGCCTCGACCATCGAAAAATTGCTCAGGCGTGCGCGAAGCTGGGCGATAATATCAGTAGGGGCTTCGTCAATAAAAGAGGCATATACCGTGAGCGACAAGGCGATAACACCCGCACCAACCAATATAAGCGCCAAGAGTATCGCCTGTGGTTCAGCCGTGAAGATCAAAAATCCAAGTACGATAATGCCAGATAGCGCATAGCGTTTTTGCGATGTCTCATAAAAACGCCATGCACACCATAACAGTATCACCGCCAATAATAGCGACCATGTTGTGCCACTGCTCATTCGCGCCGTTGCCAATAAAATGGGCGATACACACAGCAACATCGTCATGATGTACGCCCTGCCCTTGCCCAATATCGGGACGAAGAATATTGGCGATATACACAACGCCACACCAGCTAATGCCGTCAACACACGGCTGGAGAATTCTGAGCCACCCAACAAACTGAAGGCGATTTTTTGTGACCACCACACGATTGGGCTATCTGCTAACAGGGGGTCGCCTGCAACATTCGGCATCGTGCTACGCCATGCCGATAATGCTCGATAGGCTTCGGCATCGGATAGCGGGATTTCGTCTAAGCCTGCCAAATGAAATATGCCAGAAAATATCACCAAAGCTATCACAATGAGCCATTCATAACGGACAGATACCGCCATAACCCCTTTTGATTGTGTTATCGTTGTCTCTTGTGCTACAGCTTGCATCACTATCACCTTCCAGCAAATGGATTATAACGTTCTATCACGCGATAGATGCGCGTATTGCCCACATCGCTGATACAAACCACTTCAAAATTATCTAAAAATTTCGCCTCGCCACCAGTGCCATAATACTCGCGTTCTTTTGTGCCATACAAGATGTAATCTATTCCATATCGTTGGATAATGGTCATGGCATCGGCAATCGATGTGGATGTATACAAGACATCCAAATCACTTTCGCGTGTGCCGACCGCTTGTGTGTAGGTATCACCTCGCCATTGCGATTGATGACCTTGCCACCCCAAGATGACGGGGATGCCTGTGAGCGTGCCAGCGCGTCCATGTTGCACATTATAATTAATCCGATTCCCTTGTGGACGCGCTTCAGCAATGACTACATCGGCTTGTCCTACTTTTTCGGCGAGGCACATCAACGCCTGATAATCGGGCGTGCTGATTAATGTCGGACCACTATCCAATGTGAGCGGGGATGTATTGGGATTTTGAGCCGATACGCGCCCTGTCTCGACAAACATGCGATGATAAAAACCAAATACGGGGTATAACGCCCCCAAACCGACAACCATCACCACCACCAGAATATAAATCAGGGTGGGCAAAAAGCCAAAGCGCCTACCGTGTCTATCGGCGACAATGCTATATACACCATAAGCCGCCACAATGCTGAACATCACCCATGCCTGATAATAAAATTTGAACACAGTATTCATCCGCCAACCGAAATTATCGCGCAGATACAAAAATTCGGGTATGAGAACAAGCCCTGTAGCACAAGCTAATAATAACAAGGCTAATCCTGTTGGGGGCGAATAGGTGATGCGCTCAAAATCATTTGTGGCATCTTTACGCCAAAAGCGGGGAAATAACCGCGCTACGACAATCAACAGGATGAGACCCATGACAGCAGGTGTGAGTGCCGTCTCGATTCGGCGTTGGATGACCTGATTCACCACAGGAGCTAAACCGCCATACGACTGTGTGAAATCATTAATCACCCGTCCGATGGGCGAATTTTGTGGTTGTTTGAGGGCGATATCCACCATCAGTACCAT
>PGTJ01000591.1 GCA_002794515.1 Phototrophicales bacterium | reverse complement strand
GTATATGTCGGTATCGAATATTTTGTTGGATATTGGTCTGAAATATACCCTCCGTGCCGCTTCAAAAAATATTCAGATTACCGTTGGGCAAACAGAGGCTTACCTCTATGCCGACCCCAGACGGCTGAGGCAAATTGTCGAGAATTTGGTCAGCAATGCTGTTAAATATAGCCCGCCGAATAAACAAGTGCATATTTGGTCAGAGGTCGCACCCCAAGGCACATATATTCGGGTGCGCGATTGGGGACCGGGCATTCCACCAGAAGAACGCAATTTGCTCTTTAGCGAATTTGGACGTTTAAGCACACAACCCACAGGCAACGAAGGTAGCATCGGACTTGGTTTATGGGTGGTGAAAAAATTGGCAGAAGGCATGAATGGCGAGGTCGGTGCACACTTTCCAGAAGAGGGTGGCTCTGTCTTTTGGGTGCGTTTGCCGAGCAAGCCACCTGCTTAATCTGTCCAATCGGGCGCGAGTTTATTCTCTGTTCCGAAAGTCAATTGGTGTAATTCACGACCATCAAGCCGAATTCGATATAAATTGAATTTTTGGGCTAACGAATTGGCATGGTCAGAGGCGAAAATGATATATTCACTATCGGATGACCATGCGGGATGTAAATGCGTCTTCCCTGGCATAGTTGTATCGGTCAATGGATAATGGGTCTGATTGGCGATGTCGTATATCCAGATGGTTTGTGCATCGGCAAATTGATGAACATAGGCGATTTTTGTGCCATCTGGCGACCATGCAGGAAATGAAGCATCTTCTGCCAACAATTGCATATTCGCCCTATTTGTGCTGGCGAATTGGATTTGTTCGGGCAAGGTGAGCAGATAAATATTTATTCTGCCTGTTGTGCTTTGGGTGAAGGCGATTTGCCTGTTATTGGGCGACCAAGCAAAATGTAACACATCCCCGCGTCCGGGCGGGTTGACGAGCATATGTAATTG
>PGTJ01000091.1 GCA_002794515.1 Phototrophicales bacterium | reverse complement strand
CAGAATAAGTGATTATTCCTGCAATTTGGGCAACGATTTGGGTTGTGGAATGCTTTTCAGGATTTCATCAATAATAGCGGCGGTGCGCTTGCTATATAGCCATACCATGCCCGGTTTGGTATCGATACCGCAGATGACCGCCAGCGATACCGTATAGGGTTGACCGAATTCGATGATATACACCCCAATTTGGTCGCCTTCAAAATAAGTCGAATGAAATTTATTTTCGTCTAATAGGCTCGCCAGCGAATTTTGGGCTTTATGGTCGATGCTCAAAGCGCGGGTGAGCAGTTGTAAATCGTAATCATCCAATGTCCCCGCCGCGCCGACCATGTTGCCATCGGTATCGACCAAACCGACAAACCCCGCTCGCACATGCCCCAACAAGCGATTTAATTCCATGTTGATGCGCTTAAATTGTTGCCTGCCCAACACCAGTGCCGCGGGGCGAGTGCGCGGGTCGAGTCGCTTGGCGCGGTCGACATTCATATCGGCTTTGGGGGCATCTTCTAATTCTGGGGTGGTCTTTTGTACCCTGCCCACTTCTAGCTGGCGCTCGACTTGCATCAGCACAAAGGTCATGTTGAGGGGTTTGTATAAATAGTCTACCGCGCCCAACCGAAAAACAGCAACAGCGCTTTTGGCAGATAAATCATCATCAATGACGATCACTTTGGCTTTGGGGCGCAATCCACCGACCACCGCCAACAAATCCATGCCACTCAAATCGGGCAATTCAGCTTCGGTGATGATGAGGTCAAAATCGATGAGCAGAATTTCGCTCAGGGCTTCTTCAAAGGTGCTGGCTTGATTTGTCAGATAACCACCCGCTTGTTCCAACGTTTCGACAAGCGATGCGCGGAGGGTTTCATCTTTTGCAACAATCAAAATCCGATCTTTTGGACGTGCCGTGTTCATAAGCCTTCTGCCTTCAAAAAAGTGCCTGCATATCGTGCCACCAATGACGATAGCCCAATAAATTGCATTGTCCCACCCTGATAACTCATCATTGCTTCGATATATTTACCCCATCCATCGGTGCGTTGCAACTGTTTGCTGGGCAAATATTCGACCCGATGCACATCATCAACCACCAAACCGAACAGAGTTGCCCCATATTGTACCACGATAAACAAGGTATTCAAACCAACTGGCAAGGGCGACATGCCCAAGACTTGGCGCAAATCGATAATCGGAATCAGGTGCCCATGTCGATTCGCCATACCCAAAATTTCGGCTGGGGCATCGGGGATGGTGGCGAGTTCGACCATCGCATTCACCTCGACAACATGGTCGAGGGTAATGGCATACTGTTGCTCACCAAGCTGAAAGGTGAGTGCGATGATATCGCTACTCGGCATCATCATCATCTCCCAAATTACGCACTTCATTGAGCCAAACGTGCATAAAAATTTTGGGCGATGGCTTGCCAATCACCTGAATATCATCCACCAAATCACCCAATTTAGAGCGCAACGCCACCATGACATTATTGACCGATACCCCCGCCAACCATGGCGTTTCTGATGAAATTTGCAGACCAACCTTGATGCCATCGATCACCCCATTAAGGTGGATGAGGTGGGCATCGCCTGTTTTGAGGACGAGTTCGGCGAGCGTGGCGGCGGCAGTCGAAAGCTGGGCGCGTCTGGCGGGCGAAAATCCCAATAACCCACCCGCACGACGGGCGGTATCACGCACGATCATAATATCCATCGCATCTTCGACCTTGACGGTCATAATCGGTGGGCGTAAATGATACGGGTTGGTTAAATCGGTCATTCCAAAATACCCAATTCTTGTAATGTGCTAATCAAATGTTCAGAGGCAAAAATATCTTTGGGGATATAATCATCTGCCCCTGCCCGTAGCCCCGACATGGTGGCTTGGGGTCCCGATTTTTCGGTGAGCATGATGATTGGAATATCCTGTGTGGCGGGGTTGCGCTTAAGCCTCCGACAAACCTGAAATCCGTCCATGGTTGGCAATTTAACATCCAACACCACCAACGCAGGCGGGTTATCGATTGCTTCTTTGATGCCTTCTGGACCGTCATATGCCACGCGCACACGCAAACCGACACTTTCGAGTGTCTCTTTGATTTGTGCCGCTTGGGTTTTACTATCTTCTACCAAAAGTACCTCTAGTGCCATGAGAAATCCTTCTTACTGATAACCGTATCGTACAAATATAACCCATATATTATCTTTTTACCTATATGGATAAAAGAATATCCCTTCACAAGAGCGCTTTCATCATCACCGATGGTAATTCGGCGAGTGCGACTTCTTTTTCGACTGCGCCATACGCCAATGCCGCGCCCGGCATCCCGAATACAGTGGCGGTATGACGGTCTTGGGCGAATGTCCGCGCGCCTGCTTGGCGCAATGCCAATAAGCCACTTGCGCCGTCATCACCCATGCCTGTGAGGATAATGCCCACCGCTCGCGCACCACACACTTGTGCCACCGAATGAAATAACACATCGACCGATGGCTGATGCCGATGCGCCCCCTGTTCGTGTTGTAATTTTGCCACCAAGCCATGATGATTGCGCGCAATTGCCAGATGTGCCGCGCCTGGTGCCAAATACACCGTCCCTGCGTGCAGGGGTAAGTTATCTAACGCCACCGTGACGCGCAAGCGCGAATTTTTGCCCAACCACCGCGCCAATCCATTCATGAATTCTGGGGGCATATGCTGGACGATGACCACTGGCACCGATAAATCGGCAGGTAAATGGCTGAGGATATGATTCAAGGCGCTCGGACCGCCCGCCGATGCGCCAATGACGATGATTTCTGGGCGTTGTGTGCGTGATGCCAAATTCGCCGTAATCGGCTTTTTGATTTCTTCTGGGCGCGATGCAGAGCGCCTGACCACCGACACATTCGCCATCGCCATCAATGTTCGCACCAATTGGCGTTGTTTTTCTTCATAAAGTGGGTCACGGCGGTCGGGCGGTTTTTCGACCACCGCCAATGCCCCCGCCTCGATTGCCATCATCGACAATTCGACATCTTTTTCGACCAACCCACTGACCACCACAACAGGTGTTGGATGCGTCTCCATGATGCGCCGTGTGGCTTCTAAGCCATCCATCAGGGGCATATTGATATCCATCGAGACGACATCGGGCTGGAGCGCTTCGACCATCGCCACCGCCTCTTCGCCATTTTTCGCCTCGCCAATCACTTTAATGCCTGGGGTGGCGTTGATGAGCATGGTCAGATGATAGCGGATGGTGGCGCTATCTTCGGCGATCAACACACGGGTTTCGCCCGATGTGCTATGGGTGGTGGTGGATGATGTCGATATAACCGATTGAGGCATGGATTTTAACCTATATGTTCGTCTTGTTGTTCATCTTAATTATAGGCGAAAAATGTCCTCATCGCATCATTTGGAGGGTGTTAGAATATCCAAACAGGTTTATATCGCATCATAAAACATCTTTGATGGTCTGTAATAACTCGGTCTGGTCAAATTGCGATTTCACTAAATACGCATCTGCGCCCGCCTTTAGCCCTGCCTCGCGTTGCTCTGGTTTAGCGAGTGATGTGAGCAAAATCACGGGCAAGTGTTGATATTTCGGTGTGGACTTGATGCGCTTACATAATTCCAACCCATCCATCTTGGGCATTTCGACATCGGTGATGATGAGGTCAAAGTCGTATTCAGACAATATCTCCCACGCTTCTTGACCATCAATGGCGACAATCACCTCAAAGCCACTGGCTTCGAGGATATTTTTTTCGAGGGTGCGCGTGGTGATGGAATCATCGACCACCAACACCCGTAGACGATACGCCAGCGTTGTCGGCGCGGGTTGTGGGACGATTTTTCGGCGGGGGATAGGCATCCCAACGGCATGGCGCACAAGGTCGTTGGCATCGAGAACGATAACCACATCGCCCGTGCCGAGCAGTGCCGCGCCCGACACAAATTTCGCGCCCATAATTTCTTTGCCCAATGGCTTGAGGACTAATTCCGCCTCCTGATACAATTCATCGACTTCAAATGCCACCGCACGGTCGGCGGCGTTCAATATCATCACTTGGCGTGTATGTGCATCGGATTCAGTCGCGGGGATATTCAACACACCGCCGAGCGTGGCATAAGGCAATGTGCGCCCATTGAGCATGATCATCTCGCGCCCTTCTACGGTGAAGATGGTATCGGGATAGATGGTCTCCATGCGTAGCACCATCGCCGAGGGCAAGGCAAAGCGTTGAAAACCCACTCGCAACAAAATACAGCGCAAACGGGAGAGCGACATCGGCACGCGCATGGTGACGACCGTCCCCTGCCCCGCACGGCTATTCACACCGACTTGCCCGCGCAAACTGCCGATGCGTTCTAAGACAATATCCATGCCTAATCCGCGCCCACTGAGGGTTGTCACATTATCGGTTGTCGAAAACCCCGAATGAAAGATGTAGGTGAGCATATCATCATCGCTACGAGCATTGGCTTCGGCTTCGGTCATGATGCCCTGTGATACCACCTTCTGGCGGATTTTCGCCACATCAATCCCACGCCCGTCATCGCTAACGCGGATGATCACCTCATTCCCCCGTTGTTCGACACTGATGAGGATTGTGCCGATGGTCGGCTTGCCCAACATCGCCCGTTCTTCTGGTCGCTCAATGCCATGATCGAGCGCATTCCGGAGCAGATGCAATAATGGATCTTTGAGGTTATCCAAGACGGCTTTATCCAATTCGATGGCGCTCCCCACGCTATCTAATGCCACTTGTTTGCCTAAATCGCGGGCTAAATCGCGCACCATGCGCTGAAACCCGCTCATGACCGATTCAAACGGGATGAAGCGCATTTTGCCGATGTCATCTTGTAATTGGTCGGTGATGGCTTCGAGACGCGCCGAGTCTTGAATAGCATGTTGCACCGCTTGCGAAATCAACCGATAGGCATCGCTGAGGACACGTTGATTATATTCTAAAAAGCGCAGTAGCGTGGTCATCTCTGGGTTGTCATCATCACCCGCCTCTTGCCAACGGCGCACCAGGCGGATGTATGCTGTGCGAACAGAGCGCCATTCTTTTTGCCATTTGTTATGCAAACGGCGGATGTTCTGTAAATCGCGCAATAGTTCATCGCTGTGCATTCGGGCGATGAATAACTCCGTCACCTCGCCCATAAGCGAATCGAGCTTATTGACTGTCACACGCACCGATTCATCGGTGATGCGTGGTGTGATATGCACCACATCGGTCGCTAATTTCTGGGTGGCATCCCCAGCCATAGGCGCGATAGGCAGTGATGGGCTAGGGGCAGATTGCGCCACCAATTGCTCTAGGCGGAACAATGTGTGTGATAACCCCTCCTCATCGGGTTCGATATTATCTGCCAATGCTTGCACCACATCCAACCCATCATAAATCACATCACATACTTCTGGCGTGAGCGCCAATTTGTCTTGGAGTGCTTCTGCAAACACCTCTTCTAAATAATGCCCAATGGTCTCGATGCGATGAATACCCACCGCCCGTGCCGCCCCTTTGAGGCTATGGGCGATGCGGTTCATCTCTTTGACGAGGGCATGAATTTTGTCCTTGTCGCCAGCAGAGGTCATCTCGACTTGTAACAGGGCATCATTGAGTGTTTGCAGATGCTCTCTGGCTTCTTCCCAAAAAATTTGTAATAGTTGTGTTTCGTCCATAGGTGATCACAATGTCATCAAAATATTATTCAGTGTAGCATACATTTGAATTGGATATTGAGCATATATAGGGAAATTCTCAGGCAATTATACGCATACGGCGCAACGCACATTGACGAACGGGGTTATTATCAGTATGAAGATGAAAAAGATATTCAAACGAAAACCACAACCGAATTACACAGAATTGGCAGATACCGATCTTGTAGAACTCTCTAAGCGCGACCAAGAGGCATTTGGGGCGCTGTATGAGCGGTATGTGAAGAAAATATATAGTTATATCTACTATCGGACAAGCAATTCACACGATGCAGAAGATTTAACCTCGCGGGTCTTCTTTCGTGCCATGTCGCATATCGAGCATTATGTCGATAAAGGCTTGCCATTTCAGGCATGGTTGTATCGGATTGCCCATAATTTGGTCGCCAATTGGCACCGCGATAAAAGTCGGCGCAAAATCATCCCCCTAGATGAATTTGTCATGGGTAGCCTGAAGACCGATGCCCCAGAAGATACCGCCGAAGCCAATGAAGAACGGGAGCGCTTGCTGAGCGCGATTCGGCGCTTACCAACCGATCGGCAACAATTGCTCTATCTCAAATTTGTCGACCACAAATCGAATGCCGAAATCGGCGAGATTTTGGGGCGGAGCGAAGGGGCGATTAAGTCGTTATATCATCGGACACTCACCGCCTTACGCGATGAATTAGAACGCCAATCGACCGAAGAAGTGGAACAACCCGCCCAAAATCCGCGTAGAAAGAGAAAGATTTTGCCATGACACCACAAGATGACACCCCGATTGAGGATAAACTCGATGCGCTGACTACCGCCATTTTGATGGAACGCGATGTAGATGCGATGTTACGTGACGAGCCTGTCTCGCCCGAATTGATGGGCTTGGTAGATATTATCCGCAAATTGAGCTTGCATTTGGGTGAATATGCCCATCAACACGCCCCCAGCGATGGATTTGTGAGTCGTCTCAAAGCCGATTTGGTGAATGATGATGAAGGCATGTTATCGCGCTTACGCGCCGTGCCGATGCCCTTGCGCGTACAAATCGCCACAGGGTTGGCGGCAATTGTGGCGGGCATTATGTTCATCATCCGTCGTCGTATGAATAATCATGACGAACAAGCCATTGATATGGAAGAACTCCCCGCCATGTAATTATTTTTAGTCGTGCTTATCTTTGTGGGGCGCACCTTCATCCGCGCCCCTGTTATACAAATTATCATATCTGATAAATTCGCAAATAAACGACATATCCATCAGAAGCAATTTCTAAAACCAATTCCTTCGCATACCCCATGCTTAAATCGGCTAAGCCATAAAATTCTGCATTCTGATATGGATTCCACCAATCTATATGAACATCTATAGGCGGAATAGGACGATAATTCTTTCGCAATTCTCTGTCCAATGAGAGCAATTGCAACAAATAAGGGATATCTTCTTCTAAGATTGTGCCTTTAATCAAAACTAAATCATCTATACCGCCTGTTATATTGTGAATTTGAGAATCAGTAATAACATCTAAAATTGCCTTATTGACCCATTTGGGGAGTTGAGATTCTGTTGTCATGTAATTATATTACCTTTCTGGGTCCACGATCACGATTTGTATCCTCACGGGTGCCTGTTCTATCATCAAGCATATTTAATTGAGATGGTTGATTAAATTCTGCAGTATATTGATAACTTGTTTCTTGAATACTCGATGTACCACGAATTTCGTATTCTTTGGCAAGCCCAGCTTTGTGCAATGCTCCAAGAGCCTCATCTGTAATTGTTAATGGACCGATTGTTACAGATTTTTCTCATCCCAATTATAGCGATCAAATACATGAAGTTGATGGCGAACATTCACTATTGGGTTGCCACCATTCGGGTCAGGGGTTACGGTTACTTCTGCGCCATGTGCATAACTAAAGCCACCCATTGCAAAAAACCAATTCAGATGTTGTGACTGTTCTGCATAAAACGGTAGCCATTGTGTTGTATGCTTAAACGATATGGGTTGTCCTTGATATTCATTCGCAATACGTTCATTAATTTGATGAATGAGGTCGTTCTTGAAAGTATAATCAACCCGATTTTGAAATTGTGGCATATCTCGCATCAGTTCTTCAGGTCGTATCAACAAAGTATCGCCCGTATTGTTGAGGTAATGCCTCATATGGCGTGCGGCATCATCTAATCCTAAAGTTTCAGCCACATCTGATATTCGTTGAAAAAGCAATTCGTTAACCTTATTTCCTAGCCCTGATGGATTAGACCCATGCGCCCCAGACCCATCGCCAGAACTTGGTTGTGCTGGTGGGGGTGGAAAATCGGGCAAGCCAACGACTGTATGTTTCATATTGGCGATGAGATTTGCCAGACCACCACCCTTAAATAGATTAGCGGCATTTTGTTCACCATCTCGCATAATCCGCATAACCCAAACCAACACGTCACTGATTTTATCTAAAGCCGCTTCTAAACGGTTAAGGCTGGGCAAAACTTCGCCATACATTTCCTGATAGAATTTATCAGACCCTCGCCCAAGCCATCCGTCAGTCTTTAATTCGTCAATCATCGATTCAAGTTTTTTCTGTCTGCCTGATGTTTTGCTAAAATTTTATGAAATTGTTTGACTATTTTCTGGAGTTCTTCATAGTCAACTTCTACCTTATCCATCACAAATCCCCTCTTTCTGGTGATATATTTGGCTTCCAATCCATTTGTGAATTATATATTGT
>PGTJ01000623.1 GCA_002794515.1 Phototrophicales bacterium | reverse complement strand
TGTTCATCTATCTCTAGTTTATCCACAAAAAGGCTCACTCGCCTGAGGTCGTAGGGCAAACATGGGAAAATCACCCAATATGCTCATCTAAATAGCGTTGCAAAATGACTCGTGCCGATAAATCATCTATAGGGTCTGTGGGCTTGCGCCTCTTCTGTTTGGCGATGTCTTGTGCATCCACACTCGAAAATTGTTCATCCCAGAATGTGATGGGCAACGGCACGACTTCAGCCAATCGGCTTGCCCACAGGCGCACCGTATCGGCACGAGTGTAATCACCTTCTGTTTTATCTAAATCTAATGGCAAACCAATCACAATGCCAACCACGCCCTGTTCTTGGGCGATTTTCGCCAATGCCTCGAAATCGGCTTTTTTAGATTGGCGGGTGATGATGGTCAGTTCACGGGCGGTGATTCGCATATCATCACAAACTGCCACACCAATACGCTTCAAGCCATGATCAAGCCCCAATAAGCGCCCTTTGGTTGGAAAATCGGTCATTGCGGGTTTTCCTGTATGATGAGGGTGATGCGAATGGGCAATACGGGCATTTGCCACATCCAATCGGGCGAAAATATCACATCAGGGACAGTATTGGGGGCAATATCGACCCTTGTTCGGAGATATTCAATCGCCTCGTTAAATGATTTGTTGGCGATTTGTGCCTTCACCGCTTCGGGGTCGATTTGCGCTCGCGCAGTACAACGCCCCGCCATCGTGAAAAATACATTCAAAATGCGACCATTTTCATCGCGTGTGACCAAAACATCA
>PGTJ01000522.1 GCA_002794515.1 Phototrophicales bacterium | reverse complement strand
GGATTAAGCAATGGCGGGTGTTGTGATGGAGGAGATGCGCCTTTATCACCCGTCACCACCAGAATATCGATATCGCCACTCATGCGGATGATTTTATTAACAAGAGATCCACCACGTATAAGTGCTTGTAGTGGGGTATGTTGGGGTTTGCCGATGACAATTTGTGATACATTGTGTTGCTGGGCGATTTTGATGAGTGTTTGTGGGATGTTATCACCATGCCCCATCACAATTTCTGCACCTAAGCTACGCGCTAAAGTGATATTACGAGCCAGACGTTTTTTAGCCTCTTGTGTGATAGGATTGCTGGTTTCGATAAATACCGCCAACCATTCCGCTTCGAGGTTATAGGCAATTCGTCGTGTCCATCGGATAAGTCGCTCAGAGAATGGGCTGGGTCCGACCGCCACCATCAACCGTTCCCCCGATTTCCAGGGACCAGCAATACGCTTGATTTGCATGTAGTCTTGCAATTTATGATCTACATGCTCTGCTGTCAGGCGTAATGCCATCTCCCGTAGGGCAGTTAGGTTGCCCACACGAAAAAAGTTGTTCAATGCTGTTTCGACACGTTCTGCTGTATAAACTTTGCCTTCAGATAGGCGTTTGCGAAGGTCTTGTGGCGACAGGTCTATCAGTTCAATTTCGTTGGCAAAGTCTAAGAGAGAGTCGGGGATGGTCTCATGAACGGTGATCCCCGTAATTTGTCGCACAGAATCGGCACGACTTTCAAAATGTTGCACATTCACTGTTGTCCAAACATCTATACCCGCCTCCAAAATGTCTAGGACATCTTGATAGCGTTTTTTATGCCGACATCCTTGTGTATTCGTATGTGCCAATTCGTCAATCAGTACTAATTGTGGTTTACGGGCAATGATTGCATCTGTATCGACTTCTTGAAATCGTGATTCACGATATTCAACTTGTAGTGGTGGGATAACTTCTAGTCCCTCTAGCAAGGCATCGGTCTCTGGGCGTTTATGCGTTTCTACATAACCCACGACCACATCGCCACCATCAGATTGAAATTCATGTGCCGATTCTAGCATGGTGTAGGTTTTGCCCACACCTGCCGACATACCTAAGAAGATTTTGAGCTTTCCCCGCCTTTGCAGAGATTCTTGTTTTTGAATTGCTGATAGCAGGGCATCTGGGTCTGGTCGATTTTCATCCATGGGCTACCCCTCTAATTGGTCTAATGCCATATTCAATTGCAACACATTCACTCTTGGTCGCCCGAAGATGCCAAATTGTGGGGCTTCAATATGCGCCTCTACCAAATTTGCCACCACTTGCCTGTTTAATGCCCGTGCATTT
>PGTJ01000380.1 GCA_002794515.1 Phototrophicales bacterium | reverse complement strand
GCAATATCCACCCCGCCAGCCATATAAGAAGGGCTAATCGGTTGTGGGATTTGACCATCGGTTGCATCGAATGTGCCGAATAAAATGCGAACAGAAGGCGTACCTGTGAGACCCGCCAAACGTCCCCAATCGCCATCAGTGATATATTGGTCGGCGGTTATGGCACATTCTGCCAAACTCGCCTCTGACAAACCGAGACGATTGGCTAAACGCCCTCTCGCCTCGTCAGAGGAAACACCACCCGTTTGACCATACTCAAATAATAAATCATTCGCCACCCAAAACAACCGATTATCACCCGATACAACGGCTACACATTCGGCGAGTTTGGCATATTGAATGCTCAGTTCACCCAAAATGGCAACCAAACGGCGTTCTACACGGGCTTGCTCAGTACGAACAAATTCATCGATGATCATATTCATCGTCTCGTTATATCGCTGGCAATGGCTACACATATAATCTGAAAAAATGACAATGGTTATGGGTGCGTTTCGATTACCGATAATAAACGCCCCATCCGATGTACGATATGTGGCAACATCCATCTGTAGGGTATCATCCCCTGCGGGAGATATATCAACCCATGGCACGAGGCTAAATTGACAGCCTAATGCAATCAGGGCAACCATCAAAACCATAGCAATACGTAGCATCATCATATCCTCTCTGTGTATACGTTGATGCTACTCACTATAGCATGATTCTATCTATTCGCATCCTCAATGACGCGAGCGAGCGTATTATACTCAACCCCACCACCACGATATTGTGGACTAATCAATTGGAGTGCAGATAAATCATCACCCGCAAAGCGCACCCGTATGGCAGGTGTGCCTGTGACTTGTGCGCCATTGGCAATTTGTTTATCGACCTGATATTGTTGTGCATTAGCGGTACATTCTAATAAGCGCGCATAATTGAGTTGTAACGCAGTGGCTAATTCGCGTCCTGCATCGCTAGAATTTAATCGGCGTGTGGTGGCATAATTGAAAAGCAAGTCCATTGCGCGCCATGCCGTGTTGGCATCCCCTTGTGCGGCGGCACATTCAGTTAGTTGAGCATATCGAATACTATCATTACCTAAATTGCCCAAGAGACGGTGTTCTAGGCGGGCTTTACCCGTATTGACATAATCGGTGATGATGCGGTCTATAGTCGATTTGTAAGTTTGGCAATGCCCACAAAAATAATCCGAAAAAACCACAATGGTGATGGGCGCATTTTCATCGCCGAGAATATATGACCCATCTTCATTGCGCGATGCGGTAACATCACCGCTCACAGAACTGGTCGGGTTTAATCCACCCTGCCCCAATAAGATAATGGCGACAAAGGCGAGAACAGCGACAGTCACAATCGCCCCAACAATCAATAATGTCTGTTTTTGATTTGTCTTTTGCATGGTCATCCCTTCTGAAATATATCACATCATACATATTGCAGATTATAGCCCATGTAGACCGACAAAATTAGGGATTATCGTCCCGTTTGAGCATGACAAATGGTATCATCCACGCCACTTTTTGCTGATAGGCGCGGTATTCATCACCAAAATAAGCGATCAGACGACGTTCTTCATACCATGAGCCGATGATGAAATAGAGTGTCGCGCCGATGCACAATCCCAAATATCCCTCGCTCATCGTTGGCACAAACCACAACACCAATAAACTGAACAAATATAACGGATGCCGTACCAGTGCATACACACCTTTCATGCTCAACGGCTCTTTGGGCAAAGGCAAGGGGTCGCCACGAAAATAGGCAATCGCCTGTGATGTGCCTAAAAATTGTCCGCCATCAATTTGCAAAACAGATGCCAATAAACCAATCACGCCTATCAACTGCACCACCAAAAATGCGATGCTCACGGGCGCTTCGACCGTCCACACCACGCGACTCGGCGTGGCAATCATCAACCAACCGACAGGCAATAATGTCATGGCGGCGATGATGTTATACACCAACCGATACAAACCATGATATGCCCTATCACCAAACCGTTCCTGAAATGCCTGTTTGGCTTCTTTGCTGGCGAGGATGCTGTGAATAAATCCAAACGCGACTATTGCGAGTAAAACTGCTATCATAGGGATATGCTTTCTGCATTCACTAAAAGGTCAAAAATTGTTATGCGTGCTATAGATATTATTGCAAAAAAACGAGATGGACTAGCCTTAACGAATGATGAAATCGAATGGTTCATCACGGCTTATACCCATAACGATATACCCGATTATCAAGCCTCTGCCCTGCTGATGGCGATCCTGCTCAGAGGAATGACCGATGATGAAGTGACCACACTGACGATGGCGATGGCGAATTCGGGTATGATGTTGGATTTATCGGATATAGCAAGTTATGTGGTGGATAAGCATTCATCAGGTGGTGTTGGAGATAAAACCACATTGGTCGTCTTGCCGT
>PGTJ01000701.1 GCA_002794515.1 Phototrophicales bacterium | reverse complement strand
TGTATAAATTCACCACACCAGAGACCAGTTACGCCGAACTGGAATCGCTGGTCGAGGCGGCATGTGATATTTGCAAGGCACTCGGATTGGCATATCGCCGTTTAGAGATTGTCACGGGCGATTTAGGCTTTAGCGCCACCAAAAAATATGATGTCGAGGTGTGGGCGGCTGGCAGTGGCGAATGGCTAGAAGTCAGCTCGTGTAGTAACACCGAAGCCTTTCAGGCACGACGTGCCAATATCAAATATCGCCCCACAGAGGGCAAAAAGACACAATTTGTGCATACGCTCAATGGCAGTGGCTTGGCAACACCGCGCATCCTCATCGCCATTTTAGAAAATTATCAACAAGCGGATGGTAGTGTGATTATCCCCGATGTGTTGCGACCCTATTTGGGCGGGGCAAATAAAATCCCTGCACAAAAATAAGTGATATGCTGAGGGCGTGTTCGATGCGCCCTCAAGCAAAAATTTAATCATCTCATCACCAATCAGATTACATTTTGATATATAATTATTAAGCAAATTGAGTACAATACCAAATATAT
>PGTJ01000229.1 GCA_002794515.1 Phototrophicales bacterium | reverse complement strand
TTTTGCATGTCAGCCTCCTTTCCAAAGAATCTATAACGGCGATGAGTGGCATTTCGTCCACAATTTCAGTGTAACGCAATCCAAGAGGATAGGTGAGGCTTTATAAAAGATTTTTTATCAATAAATTTCTTCCCTCAAGTGCGTACTTGTTCAATTGTAACAATGAAAGGCTCATGCTACAAATAAATGCCTAATCTTCGGCAATACAAGGATTTTCGAGTACGCCAATTTGAGGAATGCTCACCCGCACCACATCTCCTGTCTTGAGGAAGCGTGGTGGTTTCATGCCTTTACCAACACCTGCGGGTGTGCCTGTGAGGATAATATCGCCCACTTCTAATGTGAATGCTTGTGAGATATAAGCAATCAAATCGGGGATTTTATGAATCATCAAACTTGTGCTGGCATGTTGCACCTGGTCATCATTGACATGGGTGGTTATCGTCAGGTCATGCGGGTCGGGGATTTCATCACGGGTGACAATCACCGGACCGAATGGGCAAAAGGTATCCATGCCTTTGGCACGCGCCCATTGACCATCATTCTCTTGCAAATCGCGTGCCGATACATCATTGGCGAGGCTGTATCCAAACACATGCACATACGCATTTTCGGCGCGGATATTCCGCCCTGCCTTGCCGATGATCACCGCCAGTTCACCTTCCCAATCGACTTGTGTGGTGAGCGATTGTGACCAGCGAATCGGCTCTTTGGTGGCGATGACGCTACTGCTAAACTTGCCGAATAAGAAAGGCTTCTCTGGGGCGATATTGCCCATCTCTTTGGCATGGTCGGCATAATTCCGCCCGATGCACACAATCTTGGGTGGGATATACGGCGCTTGTAGCGTGATTTTATCTAATGGATAACGATAGGCATAACTGATGAGGGGTTTGATGCCACTCCGCAACAAACCGAGCATGTCGCCTGTCCATGTGGTGGCATACACCGTATCTCCATCTAATATCCCAACCAAATTTTTGCGATATTCGTCTGAAAAGCGGACTAATTTCATCAACATCTCCTTTAATAACAAGCGCAATAATCGTTATAACTATAGCGTGTTTTAGAGACAAGTTCAAAGCAAATATGACCAACCTACCCGATGAATCGGGCAGATGATGGCTATCGGCTTTCTAAATGTGCGCCCGCTAATCGTCCCCACAGGGTATCAGGGGCGATGCGCCATAGTTGATAGTAGCCATTGACCGCGCTGGGACGGTTGCCGATGAGGTCAAAGCACAAGGCACGGAAAAATTGCACTGGGTACGAATCGGCGAGGGCAGGATTTTGGCGAATGGCATTATCGATAATATTCAACGCCGATATACCATCATTATTCACCAACAACGCCCGCAATGCCGCTGTGGGAATATCGCCAGATTGTGGATTTTCATTATCACGAGTAATGACCGCACCCAGTTTTTCTGTGGTATATGTCTCTGTATTCAATGGGGCAAATGCCCACTGGCTGGTATTAGGCAGATTGAATGTCACCACTTGGCGATCGGCACGTCCGACTTGTGTCACGGTGACAATAGAACGCACAGGTAATTCGAGCGCTTCTAATTGTGTTCTTAAACTGCCTGTGCGCGAAATCGGATTGTCGGTCAAGATGCGCCCAATGAGTTGATCTATTTCACATGCCCCATTATTCGCGGTCAATTCGGCACAGACTTGTATCGGCGAGGCATTTTGGGCGATGAACGCCTCGAATATGCTGATTTGTCGTTGGATATGCAATGATAAATTGCGTTGATTCTTTAACCCGATGATGCGTAATGATGCACCAGCGCGGTCGCCATTGAGCCACTGCAACATGGCGGTGGCGATGACCACCTGCGGATAACCTGTTGCATCGGATGCATGATTATTGAGGATATTTTCGACTGCGTTTAAAGCATTGGCGGGTGATTGCCCATAGAGGGGTTGTATCGCCACCATCTGACAACCGATGGTATCGACCAGCAAGGTGGTATTGCCCGCTTCTATCGGGCGGAAGAAATTGGTCGACCACACCCAATCGACACGACGAGCGCGATAACATCCCCAACGATCCGATTCCACCTCATAGCGATTCACGCGGATATTGCCACTGGCGATTGAGACGACATCGCCAAATTCGAGCGGTGTGGTGGGCAAAGCGAAGTCGATAATCGCCCTATTGCGCCATCCATAAATCACCATGCGGTCATTCGCGCCACCACGGTCGAGGCGGATAATCGCCTCATCCAGTCCATCACCTGTATAGTCGCCAATCGCCAATAAATCAACACCCAGCACATCTTGATATGGCGCGGCGAATACATCGTGTGGCATATTGGGCAGGCTATAACGCCCATTCGCATCTTGCTTGATGATGACATAATCTAAATACAAATAGGGTTGTGCTTCATCAGCAGGATACCGCAATTGATAGAGAATATCGGCAAAGCCATCACCATCCATATTGAGGCGTGCCACCTCTTTGATACCGATCATATCCATCTGCCCCGTTTGTAACCCTGCCAGCGCCAACGGACGCGCCACCAAGCGCATATCGGCGCTCCCTCGCGGGGCATTGAGCATGGCGGTATACAACCGTTGGCGGGTGATGGTATCTTGTGGGGCATTCGGAAAACGCCATGCCAATTCGTATTGGATGAGCTGGACTGCCGTATAAAATTCGGGGCTACTATCACCACGATGCAACAGGCTAATCAGGACATCGATCAGTTGTGGTGCAGACCACAATCGGAGGGCATATCGGTCTTGGGACAGTGACGGGAAAATATCGAGCGGGTCGGGCGGGCGCGGTGTATTGGTGGCAAATATCGGTTGTGCTGTGCTGATATTGGGCATGGAGAACAAAACCATCCCCAATAACAAACACCACCCGATGAAAAAGCCGATAGAGAGGCGAAATCGTGTTTTCATCATCACAGACTCCTCATAATAAGCGCGGGGCATGATGCCCCTCATCCCCTATGTATTTTGTTTGGCAGGGGCGAATAATAGCCCCAAGAATGGCGCAATCGTCACCGCAATCATACCGCCCATACTCATCCAAAAGCCAATGCCGATGAATTGTGTCGCCGATGAGACATTGATGCCTGTTTGTTGCAAGGTGGCAATTGTATCTGTGCCAGCAATATTCAGCACCTTGTTGATGGCGGTGGTATAAAAATAGGCACATGCCCCAAAACCTGCCAAGCCAACACCAATACATAATATCCACCACATCATGCCAGAGGTCATATAGAGCAACAAGGCGAATAAAAAGGCGAGGCTACCCGCAATCGGCACGATGATCATTAAAAAATCGGCGGCTTGTGGGGTATATTTGAGTTGCGCCAAGCCGATATTGATGGCGACACGAATAGCATCTGGATTGAGCGAACCGACATCCACACCCAAAGCCCCTAAATCTGGGAGTTGGCTCAGAAAAGTAGAGGCGAGCAAATTGAAGATCATCGGATCATCGAGGGCGGCTAAGATAGTATCAATCACCCCGCCCAAGCCGAAAAAGGCGCGTAGGACATCTTGAGAACCGATCATATACAGCAACACATCCATACCACTCGCACCTGCACGGATGCTTCGTAGCCCATTCAGACCATCACGGATGAATCGCCCTTGTGTGCCAAATGCCCCTGATTGCGATTCGAGTTCACGAACTTCGGGTCGGTTGAGCAAGCGCTGAAATTCGCTCAGCGTGCCTCCCAAGGTATTAAAATTATTGACATTGATCCCGACAGCATTGAGTTGGTCTAAATCGGCAAGGTTATCTAATTGCGATGCGACATTACCGCTATCTGGGACGGGTATCCAACCAAAATCCACCCATGGCACGGCGAAAAAGCCGATTAACACCGATGTTGCCCCTAAAAACACGATCAGGGCGAAAAATTGTTGAATACCATTCAATCGGCGTGTTTGGGCGAGCGTTCCTTTGGGGATCATGCCACTCTTTTCAAGTTGTTTGGCGCTAGGGGCGAACATCCGCCGAACATCATCGGCGCTCAATCCGGTGATGTTGGTGGCGAGGCTGATGCTATACGAATCATACAACAAGCGCGGATTCGTATGAAAGGCTTTGCGGAGCATATCCGTTGCCCGATCATTTTTGCCACGCACATTCCAATCCATCGCCTGTTCGACAAAACTCTTGGCACGTTCTTCTGCTACGGGCGACACGATAATATTCGATGGCAAAACAATGTCGTCATGACTGGATGATGTCATGTCATCGTCATCTGGGTCATCATCAACATATAAACTGCCATAGCGCGAATACGATACGGGTTGTTCATCGGGGTCATCATCATATGTGTCATCATCTGCGACTTGTGGCGCATTTTTTTGGATGTATGCCACCGCTTTCTTGGCGAGTTCACGAATTTC
>PGTJ01000746.1 GCA_002794515.1 Phototrophicales bacterium | reverse complement strand
GTGGTATAGACCATCATGGTACTCGATCCATATACAATATACCCCGCCGCCGCCAATTCCGACCCCTTCTGCAAAAAGTCGATCATTGTACCATGTGTACCCGATGACACCTTGCGGAATATCGAAAAAATTGTGCCAATCGAGACATTCACATCAATATTCGATGAGCCATCGAGCGGATCATATAACAGAACATACTTACCTGTGTCGTAGGTGGGGGGAATAGTCAGGATGTCATCATGCTCTTCAGATGCCATCGCGCATAACCGACCCGTATGGTCGTTGATTTTATACATAATTTCATCGGCGAATAAATCTAATTTTTGTTGGCGTTCACCATAGGTATTCACGCTGTCGCTCGCACCGATGATGTTGGTCAAGCCTGCGCGGTTGGTCTCTCTGGAGATGATCTTCGCCGCCAGCGCAATATCATACAAAATGCTG
>PGTJ01000759.1 GCA_002794515.1 Phototrophicales bacterium | reverse complement strand
TTGGTATAGGTCAATATCGCCCATTTTTCAAATTCTTTCCGTAGGCGGTCATCTTTCTTTTGGGCGAGCGCCTTTGCCGATGCAAAATCACGCGGTATGCCATTGAGCATAATTTGTTTTAGAATATCTTCGCCATATTGTTTTTCGAGGCGTTGTAGGATGAGCGAAATGCTCTGATAGGTAATATCAATACCGCTCCAATGGCGTTTGAGGCGTTCGGCAACGGCGACCGTTGTCCCACATCCACAATATGCATCTAACACCACATCGCCTTCATTGCTCGATGCCATGATGATGCGCTCTAATAATGCCTCTGGTTTTTGTGAGGGATAGCCGAGTCGCTCTTTGGATTGTGAGTTGAGTAATTGAATATTCCACACATCATTTTCGGCAACTCCTCTCGGATTAACGGTTGTTTCATAG
>PGTJ01000473.1 GCA_002794515.1 Phototrophicales bacterium | reverse complement strand
TGGCTTCGAGCGCCACATTCAACCGATGCCCACGCCATGATAATCCAAATAACGATAGGCTGAAGGCGACAATCACCAATGGGTGCCACGGGGTATATATCAAAAGCGAGGTCATGAAGGCGGGCAATAAAAAAATATCTAAAAAATAAAATAAGCGGATATGAGTTTGTAGGCGCAGTTGGAATAAATTCTCACCAAATGGCGAGAAAATGCCGTTCATCACCGCACTGAATGCCGAGCGTCGTCGTTGCCACCAGATTTTATGTGTGGTCGTCATGCGAAAGCCATCGGTTATCGCTTCGAGCTGATAGCGCCTGCCATCAGCGAATAAATTGCGATGATGCAAGCGCGACACACTCGGCTTGGATGCCGTCTTCATCAATTGCATACATTGTGCTGGCGCGATGTTGACCATCAATAACACAGGATTATCCACTTGCCATACGGCTTTTATCAACCAGTTCGTCACCTGTTGGAAACGCGACATGATCATCCTATCGGTTCAGCAACAACAATAGTGCGCTCTAGATATTGATTGCTAAAAAAATCGTAATTGCCACAGGTGATGAGCGTCAGGCGCGGGGTGCTGGTGGGATAAACAGGCGTGAGGTCATCGGGCGTGGTGACATAAACATCGGTCACGACATATTGATATTGGATATTCCCCCGTCGCACAATGATGCGATCGCCAATATTGGCTTGATCTAAAAAGCCGAACACACCTTTTGTGCCATCGCGCAATTCCACATGCCCCGATAGCACCACATTACCCGCCTCGCCAACCCGTGCCGTGCCTTGCAGATGTCCGACATTTGACCCTAATACGCTGATATCCCATATGCCATCGACCAAATACACATCAATCACGGGGGCGTTAATCGCCAGTGACGGGATGAGTAACGATAGCGTATCTGGAACAGGTGCCGCGGTTGGCGTGGATGTTGGTAGCGAGATGTCGGTGGCGACTTGTGCAACAACGCGGGTAGGGTTATCTGTTGGCTGAATGCGTGGTGATGTGGATGTGATAGTAGATGTGCGTAATCCATCATAGATGAGGAAGGAGATGCCACCTATTATCCCCAACAAGATGAGGGTTAATAATGAGCGAAATGATGTATTCGACCGTCTCCGATACATATTTATAACTCGTGTTGTTTGATCAGCTTCATGCCCTGTTCAATTTGTGCCAAACATATTTGGTATTCGGCTTCCATGCCGAGTGTATTATACAATTGACTGGCAGAATAAAAATATTCGACTGCCCGTTCATACTGTCCTAAACCGATGTAGATGCGTCCAATTTGGCTGAGGATTTGTGCCTCGGTGGTGATGTCTTCACCCATACGGACTAGGCGTAGCGTGTGGGTATAAATATCTAGCGCCTCTTGAAAATGCTTACGGGCTTGTTTGGGCGTATTTGCCAATTTGCCCAAGTCCATCTGGATATTGCCCATGATGGTCAAGCGCAGGACTAAATCGGTCTGTTCGCCCAACTCACGGAATAATTCGGTCGCCTCTTTAAGGTAATTAAAGGCGAAGACCAATTCTCCCGCCGTGATATGGCTATTAGCGAGGTTGCCCAAACGGGTGGCAAGCCCGCGTTTATCATTGAATTCGCGGGCAATCTCGACTGATTGGGCGTGATAGTGTATGGC
>PGTJ01000053.1 GCA_002794515.1 Phototrophicales bacterium | reverse complement strand
TATCATTATGAATCAATGGAATGCCTAATGCAGACCCCTGTTGAGGCAAATTGGTCTCATGCGCCAGATCCCCCCAACGCGGATCGAGGGTGATATTCGGCACAATCACCACGCGCTGAGTATGATAAAGCAATCCAATGATGCCCGAATACACCCAAAATTCCCACCGTTTATCATGGGTGCTGATAGGTGGCATTTCCCATGTGAAGGTGTCGGTCGGTTTACCCTCTGCATTGAAGACCACAATAAAACCAGATTGTGCATTCACCAGCCTTGCCGTCTCGGTCATCATCAGTGTCACTAATGGCTCTAGGCGCGTTTCGGTGTTCAGCTTTTTCGAGAAGCGATAGAGCTTCTCTATCCATTGGGACATAACGAATCCTTATTGTCGCCCATATAGGCGGTTGATTTCTGCCGCCAATTGGCGAAACGCCATCTCTGGCACAGCAGGGTTAAATTGAATCTTTGGCAAATTGCCCGCTTCGGCTGGCATACGGTCTAGCGGTTCGCTGATGAGCAGAAAGATGGGTTTGTCTCGGTTATGAAAGTGTCGCCAGTTTTTCATCACATTATCATTATTCAGCGCCGCCTTCGATAACACGATAATCATCACGGGGCATTCCATCCGCGCCTGTTGGGTGATAACCTCCCATAATGGCGTGCCTTCTTGCCATTCTTGGTCTGCCCAAACGGGCATCCCCATTTCGCTTAAAACATTCATTAACGGCGCGACCACCCGCTCCCAATCTTGTCGGGCATAACTCACGAGGATATTCTCGGCTAATGAAACATTGGTGAAGGCTTCGGTGGTCATCTTGCTAGGGTGCATCCAAATCGTCTCCGATTCGCTGGTTTTGCGTTTGGCTTTGGGTCCGATTTTTGTCTCGTCCACCAAACGATTGGTGATGATATCGGAGGTGAAGCGTTCGGGTTGGTTGGTGAATTGAAAGCGCAAGCTCCGCCCAATTTGGATGATGTCGCCATTATTCAATGGACGGGTATCTTCTAAAATTTCGTTATTGAGCATGGTGCCATTGGTCGAGCCTAAATCGGTGATAGAGTAGGTGCGCCCAACCAAAGATAACCGAAAATGCTCCCGACTCAGTTCGGGTTCGATGACAACAATATTACACGCCGTAGAACGACCAACGGTGATATTCATGCCATTCAGTGGATATACCGCCGGTTGTGAATGCTCATCACGCCCTAAATAGACTAAATATGATTGTGTGAATTGCGAATCATCGAATGTATTTATCGTGCGGGTGCTACGTAGATCATCTGTACCCGGTTCACCCGGTCGAAATTCCAGTGTGATGCTATCCCCTAATTCGATGATGCACGGATTTTGTAGTAACCACTTGTTGCCCGTGATGTCTTGTCCGTTGATGAATGTCCCATTGCTAGAATTTAGGTCTTCGATCTCATATCCAGCATCTGTGAGGACGAGGCGCACATGGTCACGGCTCACTTCGTTGTCTTGGATGATGATGGTGTTGCGATTGCCTCGCCCAATCGAAACGACAGGGGTATTCAGCCGATAAATTGTCCCCGGTTCAGGACCTCTCCGCATGATTAAATGAGCCATGTTGTTTTATCACCTGTTTATCAACAATTCTTTAATAGATTATAGCAGATGAAATGTAATTTCACAGAACTATCACCGCCTGAGAAATGTACGAATTTCGTTAATTACCGTTTGCATTTCCGTTTCATCGATTACATAAAAAGATGCCAACGGAATTTGTGAGTTATCTTTGAGGATTAAGAATATGCCATATACCCCAATTTCGCTATTATGATGTGCCTCGACATGCGATATGGCATAAATGGAATGCCGTATTTCAATCGGTCGGAACACGCCGATGCGCCTGATGGTCATCGTCTCGGCTTGGCGGTCAAATTCACAATGGATTCCATAGGTCAAATGACGGGTGGCGATGATGCCTATCATCACCAAACTAATGATGAGCAGAAAAAAGATGATTGTCACCATCACCCACAACATGCCATCGCGCTCATATCGACTTTCGATGATGGTCACAATTTGCGCCATGAAAATGATGAGCGCGCCCATGCTGATGAGTGTGAATATCACCGCCAATAGGCTCGCCCATCGGCGCTGGTCGCGTAAGATCAAGCGGGTCGGGGATGATTCGGCAATTTTGAGCATCGGTTTTTCTTTCTATTTTTATCTGATATAGGATAGATTATAATTCACAACAGTTAACCGTAACTGAGATAATCATCATGACAAAACAAGCGATTCGCGTATTGCATTTTGCCGATACCCACATCGGCATGGAAAATTATGGACGGATAGATGCCGACACAGGGGTGAATAGCCGTGTGCGCGATTATCTACATCGTATGGATGAGATGGTGAGTTATGCCCGTGAGAACGATGTGGATTTGGTGATATTCGCTGGCGATGCCTTCAAAACACGCCAGCCGAATCCCACGTATCAGCGCGAATTTGCCCGTCGCATCCGTGAACTGTCGCAACTTGCGCCAACGGTGATGATTATCGGCAATCACGATATTGCCCCTGCCATTTTACGCGCCAGTAGCATCGAGATTTATCATACCCTTGCTGTGCCGAATGTATGGGTGATAGATGAATATGTCACCGAGCGTATCTCGACCAAAAGGGGAGATGTGGTGATTGGCACTGCACCGTATCCCATGCGGGCGCGCATTTTAGAACGCCTGAAGAACGCGACAGGCATGAGCATTGCCGATACCGAGCGCGAATTAGAACGGGTTTTGGTGGAAATCCTCGAAAAACTCGGTCATGAAGCCGATGAAAAGGCGAATGGCGATGACATCCCGCGCATCTTGGTCGGGCATTTCACGGTGAGCGGGGCGGTGTTGGGCAGTGAGCGCCAAATCATGCTGGGGCGTGATGTCAATGTGTCACTCAGCACCATCGCCACATCCCACTGGGATTATGTGGCATTGGGGCATATTCATAAACATCAAAATCTGACGCACGGGCAAACAGATAAACCGCCTGTGGTGTATAGCGGGAGCATTGAACGGATAGATTTTGGCGAAGAAGGCGATGAAAAAGGTTTTTGTTGGGTCGAATTGTGTCGTGGTGATGTGATGTGGCGTTTTGTCCCCGTCAAAGCACGTCCGTTTGTGACCATCAAAGCCGATCTGCGCCAAGACGCATCACCCACCGAGACGGTCATCCATAAAATTAGCCAATACGACTTGCGCGGGGCGGTGGTGCGCGTGTTGCTCCAATTTAAGCCCGAAACCGAAGCCCGATTCAACGAAAAAGCAGTATTCGAGGCGCTCAAACGGGCGGGCGCGGTGTATGTGGCGGCGATCCGCAAAGAGGTGGAATCGCCAGCCCGCCAACGCTTGGGCGAAAATCCAGAAGGGCTAACCCACCTGCAATTATTAGACCGCTATTTAGATAAGGTGAAGGGTGTGAGCGCAGAACGCCGTGAAGAATTGCTCAGCGCGGCGGAGAGCATTTTTGAGGAATATAAAAATCGCACGGGGGGATAGGTGCTAATTGTGCCTTTGGCACGACAAGCATTCACATCCACATTTCGCACAAAAATCAGCCGTTCTCAAACCAATGCGCCATCGACTACGATCCGATGGCGCACCTGAACGTCTCTATTTCTTCAATTCCGCCAAAAACTTGGCGCGAAATTTTGCCACTTTGGGGGCAATCACCACTTGGCAATACCCCGCATAGGGGTTATTCACATAATAATTTTGGTGATAATCCTCTGCGGGATAAAAGGTATCGGCGGGCGAGATTTCGGTCACGATAGGATCTGCCCATAAGCCCGATGCGCTGATTTCGGCGATAGTCGCTTCGGCAATTTGTTTTTGTGCTTCGGTATGATAAAAAATGGCAGAACGATATTGCGTCCCCACATCTGCGCCTTGTCGATTGAGCGTGGTCGGGTCGTGGATGGTGAAGAACACATCCAAAATTTGCCGTGTGCTGATGAGAGCCGGGTCATATGTCAGTTGCACCACTTCGGCGTGACCTGTTGTGCCTGTGCAAACTTGTTTGTAGGTGGGGTTGGGGGTTTTTCCGCCCATATAACCCGATACCACATCGGTCACACCGCGCAATTCATCATAAACCGCTTCTAAGCACCAAAAACAGCCACCTGCTAGGGTTATTGTTTCCATGTTGATTTATCCTTTTGAATATAAAACGCCTCATTATCATCGGAAGGGATAATGAGGCGCGTTCTTACATGAATATCGAATGAGGGATATGGATATTATGCCCCAAAATAGCCACCCGTAGATGGCACAGCAATCAAGAACAGGGTGCATAAAATCGCCAATCCCAACGGCACAAGGAACGCCAACGCAAAGGCGCGGCTATCGGTTTTGAGGTGCATATAAAACATCACCACCAACGCGCCTTTCGCCACGGCAATCCCCAACAACAACGGAATTTTAATGTCGCCTTCTATCAATTCTGCCAACAGCACTTCTGTCACCGTGAGGATGCCCAAAATCATGAACACCGTTGTGTATAATGGCATTGGCAGGGTGATGCCCATGATGGTGGTCGTTGGGGCGAGTGTTTCGGCATGAGCATGGTGCTTGTGTGATTGTTCGGTATGTTCGACAGGCATTGTTTCTTCAGACATAACTCACCTCATTAGACCAGATAAATCAGGGTAAATAACAAAATCCATACCACATCGACAAAGTGCCAATATAACCCAAAGACCTCCACGCCGATGACGTTATCTTTGCTATATTGCCCTTTGCGAGCGCGACGGATGACATCTAAGCACCACAACACACCGACAATCACATGGAAGCCATGAAATGCCGTTGGTGCATAAAAGTGCATCCCAAAGCCTTCATAGGCATCGGTCTCAAATCCGAGTGTGATGCTCTTGGCGGCGAGCTGGGTGTATTCGTAATATTGCAAAATGACGAAGATCACACCGAGCAAGGCGGTGAGGCTCAGCCAGCGAATACCACCTTTGACATTATCCAATTGAATCGAGCGCAAGCCCATGACCATCGCCCAACTGCTGGTGAGGAGCAAAAAGGTGTTGAAGGTGACAATCAATGTGCCACCAAAACCGAGTGCCTCATGTACGGCATGGACAATTTCTTTATTTTGAAAACGGAACACCGCATAAGCCGCGATGAACACCGAGAAGATGATGGTCTCGCTGGCGATGAATAACCACATGGCGAATTTATAATTTTCGCTCATGCGCGAGATCGCTTCGAGGTCATGGGTATGGGCATCATGTTGAACGGTTAATTCGCTCATAATTAGTTATTCCCCTCTGATGATTGTGGCACAATGGCGGTTGTTTCGGTATTGGCTTTGGGTTGTTCGGCTTCTGCCTCTGCCATGCGGAGCAGGTTACGGGCGGTCGTCCCCAGCCATCGGTTGACCTTTTTGGGATAGATGGTATAGAAGATGAGTGACCCAATCACCACCGCGTTACCCGCCGAAGCCATAATGCGAATCAAATCCAAACTGGGGCTATATAACACAAAACCCACAAGGATATGATACGAGATGAAATATGTTAAGAAGATGGACGAGAACAAAACACCGACCATAATCAGATTTTTAGATAGGTCTGTCTTGACGATGCTGTAATATACGATTGAGCCGACCAACAGGGTGAGCGTGGCGGTCATCATCACGCGGACGATGTTCGGTTCTTTGAAGAACACCAAAAACTCGCTGAACAAGAAATTATATCCCACCCAAATGAATGCCCCATACACCACAATCAAGATGAGCAATTGCAAGCCCATCGGCATTTGGCGTGTTGTTTCGCCTTCTGGTGCAAAAGTATAGCGCCCAACAGCCTTAACGGGGTCTTTTTGGACTTCACTCACATTTTTAGATAGGGCGAGGAATGTCCGACCAATCACCCATGAGATGACATACAACGATGCCAATGTGAAGAATACAAAAAAGGCAAATAGCGTCAATTGACTCACACTCACCGTTGTATTAGTGAAGGGTAGGGTGAAATCGAAATACCCAACTGCCGTCACATTGCCACCCGCTATCGCCGTTGTTTGTAGGTTTAAGCCTGTAGGCAAGGTGGCAAAGGCGAATAAGCCCACCACCAGCACAATTTGCCAAAACGAAACTTGCCAGATATTGAAACTCAGTACCCGACCTGGGGGTGTTTTTTCGGCTTCGGCATCAATATCTTCATGTTCTTCGTGCGGTTCATATAAAATTAAACCGCTCTCTTTATCCACTTCTGGTTCGTGTGGATGGGCGCTCATGCGTTTATCGTTCGCACCCATGCCCCATATAAAGGCGAATGAGGTGGTGAATGCCCCCACCACAAAGCCGATTTGTGGATCCCACACCGGTTCGACACTTTGTAATGCCCGTAATACCAGAACAAAGAGTAACCCAGCAATTAAACCGATTATCGCCATCGGTACGGCACGCGCTAATCCGGGTTTCATGCCTGCTCCTTCGTCATACTAAATCCAATAAATAACCACATAGAATAAGAGCCACGCCACCAAGACGAAATACCATAATTTCGCCCCAGCTTCGACTGCCCATAAATAATCGTTAGCATTATACACGCGCTTGCGCCCATTTACATAGACGATACCCATATAAATGCCGATGCACACAGCATGCACCATATGGAAGCCCGTCATCAATCGAAATACTTGGGCATATTGTGTGCCAGATGGGATAACCACCCATTCATAGCCAATCAATATCACAAAGATGCCACCGAGTATAATCGCGCCCAGCCATAAGCGCAAAAATTGGCTCAGATGATGATTATTCAGTGTATGTAACCCGCGCCTGACTAGCAACACACTCCCGCCTAATAAAGCGGTGGCGATGGTGGCGAGTGTCACCCCAAGTCGGTCGTTGGGATCTGGCATCCAATTGGGCGAAAAACGCATCTGCCAATTGACAATCGCCAAACACACAAAGGTGAGAATCCAACTCATCTGAAAAATAAAAATGCCCGCACGTTTATTTTGCAAGGCTTGTTGTTCTTGTTTGGTTAATCCCAGTTCCAGTAAATCGCGTTGCATCGTTTGTTTAACCAATAAAACTCAATACTTGTCGCCCATTTTGTAGTTTTAGTAGCCAGAGATACCAATCTCTGGCTAGTGTATTCAGCGCATAAAAAGCGCTATCCAATTTCGTTTGAAATAGTTTGATAGTCCGAGCGTTAATTCTCAATCACCTACCGATGGCTCTGGCGCAGGTGTTGGTGAGATGCTTGCTGGTGGTTTGGGTTTATTACGTGCTTCGGGGTCATAAGACGGACCGAACCGTGCTTCCATCGCCGCCAGATAGGCTTGTGCCGCTTCTGTGCCATAGCCATAGGGGTCTTCAAATGGGATGGGGTCGCCGACAAAGTTATAAGCAGGCGGGGGCGAAGAGGTTTGCCATTCCAATGTGAGCGCCCGCCACGGATTTGCACCAGCGACTTTGCCACGATACACGCTGATAATCGCATTATACACCAGTACAAAGGTCGAAATTCCCAAAACGAATGCCGATAACCCGACTAACACATTCAAATCTTGAAAACGTGGGTCATATTCGGCGACTCGGCGGGGCATCCCTTGCATCCCTAAAATGTGCATGGGGAAGAAGGTGAATAAAAATCCAAAATAGGTGAGGACAAAGTGGATTTTACCCAAGCGTTCATCCAACATACGCCCCGTGATTTTGGGGAACCAGTGATAAATCCCGCCATAAATGGCGAATACACTGCCACCGAACAACACAAAGTGGAAATGGCTGACCACGAAATAGGTGTCGTGCATGTGAATATCCACAGGCACAGACCCCAACATCATCCCGCTAATCCCACCAATCACGAATAGCGACAAGAAGCCTAATCCGAATAACATGGCGCTATTGAGGCGAATTTTGCCCCCATAAATCGTGCCGAGCCAGCTAAAAATCTTGATACCCGTTGGCACAGCGATGATGAACGAGGTGATCATGAATGGGATACGTAATTCGGGTTGGAGGCTGGTGAACATATGATGCGCCCACACGGTGAAGCCGACCAGCGCAATGGCTAAACTCGACAGGGCAATCATACGGTAGCCGAAAATCGGTTTGCGCGAATGAATCGAGAGCAATTCCGATAAAATCCCAAAACCGGGCAGGACCATGATATACACGGCGGGGTGGCTATAGAACCAGAACACATTTTGCCACAGCAACACATCACCGCCCATTGCCGCATTGAAGAAGGTTGTGCCAGCCACGCGGTCTAGGATGAGCAGTGTCAATGCACCCGCCAAGAAGGGAGTCGCCAAGACAACGATAATCGATGTAGCGAATGTCGCCCAGACGAACAGGGGCATCTGAAACCAACCCATACCGGGCGGGCGCATGTTCTTGATGGTGACGATGAAGTTAATCGCGCCTAAAATCGAGGATAACCCTAATAGGTGGATGGATAACGCCCACAAGGTTTGTCCATCGGGGCTAAATAATGTGCTGAGTGGCGGATAGCTCGTCCAACCCGCTTCGGCTGGTCCGACAAAATAACCCGCCAAAAGCAACAAACCCGATGGTGGAATCAGCCAAAAGGCGAAGGCATTCAACCACGGGAACGCCATATCTTTCGCGCCCAACATCAGGGGGATGAGGTAATTGCCAAAACCCGCGAACATCGGCACAATCCAAGTGAAAATCATCATCGTGCCATGCAGGGTGAACAAGGTGTTATATGAACTGCCATTCGCCATCAAATCGGTGGCAGGGGTGAGCAATTCCCAACGGATGAGCATCGCCATCCCGCCCGCGATGAGGAAAAAGATGAACGATGTGACCATATATTGCACGCCGATAATCTTATGGTCGATTGACCAACGCAGATACTCGCTGAGTGCGGGGCGTTTCGCAGGTGCTACAATGCCCCCCAATGGATATGCCGCAGTTGCCATAAAAAATCCTTTCGTATTTCCATTACATCACAATTCATATCTGTAAGACAGGTTTTTATATCTGTAAAGACGCAATCAAACGATTGCGCCCTTACCCGTTTTATAGTCGATTCTAATTGTCATCGGTGAAATTTTCGGCATAGACATTCAGATTGTCGAGGTCACATACCGATTCGCCTGTGTCGTTAATCGTACACAGATAAGCGACAATGGCTTTGGCATCTTCGATGGGCATATAATTGGGTGCTGTTGGGTCGCCAAATTGGAAGTTGTTCATCAAATTGCCGAAGCCCGGCACGAGATAGGCGCTTGGCACGTATAACGAATGGAAGAGATATTCCTCTGCCGTCTCGCCTGTAGCAGACGCACGTACCCCACTAGCTCTATCGGCAATACCTTCTAAGCTGGGACCCGTCACACCCGCCCATTCAATGGTGTAGATGTTGCCCATTTCATCGGTCGGCGATTCGCGTAAGACGTGGCACCCCGCACACGGATACGCGCCCGATGACAAAATTTGTGCGCCACGAACCACAGGGTTATCGGGGGGATTAATCGCACGGTCTAGGGCGGGGTCTATAAAACTGCGTAAGAACGAATCTTCCGTGTCATACACACGGATGAAGGCATACATCGCTCCATGACCACTACCACACAATTCGGTACAGACCACACGATATTGGCTGTAGTTGATGATGAATGTCTCGGCAAATAATTTGAGCGTGGGGTCGTCTATCATCGCTCGTATTTCGTCATTGGGCAAGGCATTGCGTGCCGCCTCGACAAATTGTGATGTATACGGCTCGATAGATGGATATTGGGCGCGGGTATCGCGCACGGCTTTGACAACGGCATCAAATGTGGTTTGATCGTATGTGTTGCTCAGGGTGATGACATCCACCGCCCGCCGTCCGAATACATCATTCAACCCGCGTGTGTCGTTATTGGTACGATACGCATTCAGCGCGTTATCGACACGACTGGCAAAGGTGCGCTGACGCGCTACATCATCCACGGCAATGGGGGTGAAGCGAGCTTCGGTCTGACGACCGGGCAACAAATCTTGTTTAATCCGCATCTCTGGCACCCAGAAGGCATGAATCACATCTTGGGTATTCAGCACCATCCGCACCGAATCGCCCACATAGGTATATAAAATATTCGAGGTGACGGGCAAAATATAACCCCCATCATCGGTTTGTTTGAGGGCGCTCATGCGGTCATTTTCTTGGAAGGCGGTTAGGGTATCGCCTGTGATGGGGACATCGTAGTTAAATGTCCAAGCGAAGCGTGCGCCTGTGGCATTCACCACCATCTCGCTATCTTTTGGGGCGCGAATATCTTGCCACACCGAGAAGCCATGCACCGTCGGACCGTCACCTGTTTCGCCCGCCCTGACACGAAAACGGATAATCGAATAAAGTAATGCCCCTTCTACCAACAAGAAAATCGCCCCACCGATGCCCAATAACACGGCAAACAGTTGGTCAATTTGTAACGATTCGGCAGAGGCTTGTGTGGGGAATATCACGGGTGTGAATTGGGCGATTAAAAACCCGCCAATCACCAAGACAACCGCTACTATCCCGACTGTTGCGATGAGCGTTCCAGAAACGCCACCTGCTGGCTTATTTGAATGTCCATAATCCATACGTAATAATCCTATAGAAGCCCTGTTTGTGCTAATTTACACAAGAATTTATTCCGATTGTACCTGACGGGTTGGGCTTTGACAAGCAATGATGGACTAATTGGCACACTGCTCATGAAATATTTTTCTTTTTATTGCTTTTATGGGTAAAATGGTGGCATGAATGATTATTAGGAACTGGCATAATGGACTTGGATGTGATTTTAGAAGGCGATTGTTTAGACCTTCTGCGAAATATCCCCGATGATAGTGTGGATGTGACATTTGCAGACCCGCCGTTCAATCTGGGAAAAAAATATAACAGTTACAAAGATAAGCGTGGCTTAGATTTGTATCTGGAATGGTGCCGTGAATGGATTGGCGAATTGGTGCGCGTGACCAAGCTAACGGGTAGTATTTTTATTCATAATATCCCCAAATGGCTCACCTATTATGCAACATTCCTCAACGAAATTGCCGATTTCAAGCATTGGATCGCCTGGGATGCCATGAGTACCCCATTGGGTAAAAGCCTGATGCCCGCCCATTATGGCATTTTGTATTATGCCAAATCAAAACGCGACAACAAATTTTATGAATTGCGCTATCCTCATAAGCGGTGTCGCAAATGTGGGTATCTCCATAAAGATTATGGTGGCAAAAAAGCGGGTTTACATCCTTTTGGTCCTTTAGTATCTGATGTTTGGACAGATTTGCACCGCATCAAACATCAGACACGCCGAGATGAACACCCCTGTCAATTGCCTATACATTTATTAGAGCGTGTGATTTTGATGTCGACTGATGCGGGTGATGTGGTTTTAGACCCATTTAGCGGGACTGGCACCACAGCAATCGCCGCTAAACAACTCGGTAGGCATTATATTGGTTTAGAATTAGATCCGCAGTATGTGCAAATTTCGCGCCAAAAGTTAGCCAATACCACTTCTGACTCGCAGGTGAATGGAGTATGGGCGAGCCAATATTTGGGACAAATCGTCACCTTGCGCGATGTCGATTGGGATGCCTTAGAACCCTGTTTTCAGATTCCTGAAATGATTGAATACTTAGATTTTACCCCCATCCAACTGGATAAATCTTGCAATTGCCATAATCAGCATTCGTTTATCGATGACCGTCAGCTATCTTTATTTGAATAATATCATGCACAGGAGCGAAAATCATGACCTTTGACCCAACAGACCACCCGCATCGGCGGTATAATCCGCTCATCGGTGAATATGTCCTTGTCTCGCCACATCGCATGAAGCGTCCATGGCAAGGCAAAGTTGAGCGCATCTCCGAAGAACAACGCCCCCCATACGACCCAACTTGTTATTTGTGCGCTGGAAATACCCGCGCCAATGGCGAAAAAAATCCAGATTATACC
>PGTJ01000715.1 GCA_002794515.1 Phototrophicales bacterium | reverse complement strand
GGATTAGATGGTATATCTCCTGAATTAGTCGATTTGAATCATCCCGATGTGCAGATGTATATCCGCCAATTATTCCCGACCTATGAGCGTGCGCCGAATGGGCGTTATATGGCGCAGGTGGATTATCGAGATAACGCTTGGGGATTGTTTGTCGCCATAGATGGTCAACGGAAGCGCATTTATCCACTCACTGCCGAGGAGATGATGCCCGATGCACCCGATTGGTCGCCCGATAGCACCCGTATTGCCTTTAGTTTGCGACAAAACCGTGTCCCGATGATACGGGTCATCACTTGGCAAGGTGAGTGGATTTTTGATATTCCGCAAGCACGGTATCCATTGTGGAAGCCCGCCACTTAACGATGTGTGCTTTTGCTAAATCCCCACAATTTGATGCTATAATCGCCACCAGTGGTCACAATCAACTTGCCATTGGGCGAAAAAACCACCCCATTCGCCCACTTTTCGTGTGCTTGAATACAGATCAATTCATGCCCGTTGTTCATAT
>PGTJ01000231.1 GCA_002794515.1 Phototrophicales bacterium | reverse complement strand
CTCTATATAGGACTTTATAGCTATTTGGGAGGGTATAACCTTATGAAACACCGCTTTTTGTTGTATTCACTATTGGTATTAGTTGTTTTGGGGGTGTTGCTCCCACAAGCGACCACTTTCGCCATCAGTGTCACTTATGTCACTTGTCCCACATTCGCCACACTGCAAGCCGATGCCGAAAATGTTGGCTATCCCAACACGCTCACCTTCAATGTCCCTGGCGGATGTACGATTGATTTTGGTGGTGATAGTATAGATGTAGATGGCGACCTCACCATCGTCAATATAGGCGGAACAGTTGTGTTCGAGAATGCTAGTTATCATATCTATATCGAAGATGCAACGCTAACAGTGGATAATATCCATTTCACTGGGGCGTTTGACTACGGCGCGATTTACGCAGAAAATAGTGTGGTCAATATCTCGAACAGTCGTTTCTATAATAATTATACTGCGTATGATGGCGGTGCGATTTTCGCAGAGGATAGCGCCGTCACCATCACTAACAGCGTATTTGATAGCAATCAGGCAGACGATTATGGCGGGGCGATTTATCAGTTATTCGGCGAGATGACCATCATTGGCTGTCATTTCGAGAATAACGAAGCCCTCACTGATTATGGCGGAGCGATTTACATCGAGTCTGCCACCCTCACAGTGGAGAATAGCACTTTTGAAGGGAATTATACTAGTGAGGAGTCTGGCGGGGCAATCGGCGGATATGACAGCAATGCTTGGATTATGTCGAGTCACTTCTACGATAATTATGCCTATTACGGTGGCGCAATTGAATTCGATTCCAGCTTTGTTTTTATCGGATATAGCAGTTTCTATAACAATAGTGCCGAATATGGTGGTGCTATCTATAATTTTTATAATACATTCATGGTTATTACCAATAGCACGATTTATGGCAATTATGCCACAGAAGAGGGCGGTGGACTTATCAATGATGATGCTGAGATGGGCTTGATACATGTCACATTAGCGGATAATTTCGCGCCAATTGGGGCAAATTATCAAGATTATTTTGCATATGCCGAATTTACTGCCACAATCATCATCAATGGTGATTGTGCTTGGGATGGCACATTAGTGGATGGTGGGTATAACATCCAATTCAATGCCCCAGATTGTGTAGGCACGGAAATAGACCCGATGCTTGGCGCATTCACGGCTGGGTATCTGATGCCTGCGACTGGCTCACCCGCCATTGATGCCATCCCTCTGGTGAATTGTATCATGACAGATGACCAAATCGGCACGTCACGTCCACAAGACGGTGGTTGTGATATTGGGGCAATTGAAGTTGGTGACGAAGTTGTCGTGCCAGTGTCGCCAGCGGGTCCAGAAGTGCTTGGCTGTGTATTCGATACACCCAGTGGCATGGCAATTGGCAATGTGCCAGATAACACGTATTGCACGGTGTTGATGCGTGCTGGCAAAGTGGTCAATTATCCGGGCGCAGTGCCAGAAAACCTCATCGAATTGGGGGTCATCATGGCGGTGGATGTGTTCCGCATGGATGGTGGACGGAGCATCACCGAATTCCCAACCTATGGTCGAATTTGCTTGCGCGGGAACGGGCGCATGTTCTACATGGATTCTCGCAATGCCCCACGTTATCCCATCGAAATGTCGACCGAACGGGTAGATGGGATGACCTGTGCGTGGATACCCGCCCCAGGCACGCTCATTTTGACCGAGAGATGAGTGATCGTTCAGTCCGATAATGCAATCGCCAGATGCACACCGCATCTGGCTATTGTATTCATCCACCCGCCACGGCAATTGCCATATTATCGGGTTTGATATACGCTTGGGCGGCGCGTAATGCGTCTTGTGATGTGATGCTGAAGATCATATCCCGATAATTTTTCAGATAATCCAGCCCGTAGCCATATCCCTCCATCGTGTGAAGGGCGTTGGCGATGCCTTCGTTCGTCTCGAGTTGCAAAGGCAAGCGCCCTGTGGTATACGATTGAAAATCGCGTAGTTCATCATCGCTGATCGGTTCGCTGACGAGGCGTTCTAATTCGGCACGACATAAGGCGATGGTTTTATCGACATGATCAGGATGCACGCCCGCCACAATGCGCCACGCGCCCGGTCCGTAACCACCATCGACCCGACTGCTGACATGATACGCGATGCCTTCGCGCTCGCGTACCACATCGCCAATGCGCCCCATCATGCCGAATTGTCCCAGCACACCATTCGCCACCACCGCCGCATGATAATCTGGGGCATAGCGCGATGGACCCAATGTTGCTATGATCAAATCGGATTGTGATTTGCCCGCCACCTTGATGCGTTCATCGCGTGCGGGATGCGTGGTCAATGGGGGCAGGGTGATCGGTTGGGGTTGATGTGGATTATGCCAATCGCCGAAGTATTGCCCCACACAGGCGAGTGCTTGCGCGGTATCAATCGCCCCAACGATGATGAGGATCATATCGCGTGCGCCAAAATGCGAGGCGTGATATGCCCGCATATCCTCTACGGTGATATTGGGGATGGTCTCTAATGTGCCTGTGTTGGCGTAATGATAGGGATGTGTGGGTGGATACAACGCTTCGCGGATGCTTCGTGCCGTGAGCCAACCGGTGTCTTGTAGGCGATAATTCAGCCATGTCAGGCGTTCGCCACGTAACCGTTCTACTTCATCGACGGGGAAGGTGGGATAGCGCAAGCCTTCGCTGAGCAGTTCGAGTAACACTGGCAAATCTTCTGCCAGTGCTTTGCCATGAAATCCGATTTTATGCACACCTGAACTCATGCTCAGACTGCCCCCCATATCTTCGAGGATGTTGTGGATGGCATGAAAATCGTGTTGGCGTGTGCCACGCATTAGGCTAGAGGCAATCATCGAGACCATGCCCGATTTTTCGGGTGCTTCGAACAAGCTACCCGCCTCGATCGACCCGCCGATGACCACAGAATGGGTATGAGGTGTTTCGTAAATCAGCACACGCAAGCCGTTGGGCAAAATTTCGCGGGTGATATTTTGTGAATTGGGAAATGTGTACATCAGCTAATCATCCTATGGGGATTAACCAACCAACGGTGCGATTTTGGGGGATGAGATAGCGCCGTGCTACTGCCAACACATCCGCTACTGTGACTAATTCGAGGCGTGCCAAATAGGTATCGTGCCATGTGTGATCGCCCAGAGCTGATGATTGTGCCAGCGTGTATGCTTGATTGGTGATGCTTTCTGTCTCATAGGCATAATTGGCACGCGCCTGTTTTTTGGCGCGTATGAGTTCTGCTTCGGTGATTCCATCTTGGCAGATTTTATCTAATTCCGCCAATAACACCGACTCGGCTTCTTGGTGATGATGTCCATCGCGCAAGGTCATGCTGAAGGTATATAGATAAGGGTCTATCGTCTCGTTCATACTGCCACTCATGCTGGCGCAAATCTCACTTTTCACCAGTGCTTGATATAAACGGGTGGTTTTGTTATCGATGCTCCCGCCCGCACCCGTCAGGATGCTATCTAACACCGAAAGCGCCAGCCAATCGGGATGTGTGGCTGGTGGCACATGATACGCCACCATCACGAAACTGGTCTTGACGGGACGTTCCACCTGTACACGGCGTTCACCGATTTGTTCTGGTTCTGGACGGCTGAATAGGACGGGCTTTGTGCCGTTGGGGATATGCCCATAATAGGCATCAATTTTGTCGCGTATGGTGGCGCTATCAAATGCGCCTGTCAACACCAACACGGCATTGGCGGGGTGATAGTGCCGTTGATAATGGCTATAGAGTTGGTCACGGGTCATGGTCATCAGGTCGTGTGTATCACCGATAATTTCGTGGTGATAGCCATGCACTTTGAACGCCGTAGAACGCACCTCTTCGCGCAACCAGAACATCGGCTGATTTTCTGAGCCACGCCGTTCCGATAAAATCACCGTGCGTTCCGCTTCGACCTCTGCGGGATCGAATCGGGCATTAGTCATGCGATCCGATTCTAAATCCAGCGCCAAATCGATATGGTCGGCGGGCAGGGTTTCGTAATACATCGTCGAATCGTGCGATGTAAAGGCATTCCATTGCCCACCCACACGGTCTATCAGACCATCTAAAACGCCTGCTGGATATTTAGGTGTGCCTTTGAACATCATGTGTTCGACCCAATGCGATGCGCCTGTTTCGCCTGTGCGTTCATTGCGACTGCCGACACGATACAATGTCCACATGCTGATGACGGGCGCGGTATGAATTTCTTTGAGCAATACCGTCAACCCGTTGGGGAGGGTGTAACCAGTGACCAGTGACATAGCGATAAAAACTTTCCAGTAAATACTATTTTCACGATAAAAATAGGCGGAAAACCGCCTATTCCTCGTTATTAT
>PGTJ01000554.1 GCA_002794515.1 Phototrophicales bacterium | reverse complement strand
ATGGTCACATCATTGATGACCACTTCAGTCGGCTCTGGCTGATTGCTGATGACCACCCAGCCGATGGTGGCAATCACCACCAATACCGCCAATCCATATAAGCCCGATGGCAATAAACGCCCAGTGCGTTCGGCATAAGCATAAAAATAGCGATACACTCCATAGCCGATGACCGCGCCAATGATGATCACTATCAACCACGATTGAAAAGTGGCGGTGAAGGCGATTTCTGGAAACACCCACGCTCGCCGACTGATATACCCAACGGGCAATACCTCCCACCACACCATCGTTGCAGGCAAAACACCGCTATTCACCAAAACCGATACGACACCTGTCGCCAACACTTGGGCAATCGCCACAATTCCCGCGCCGAGCATTTGCCCACGCCCTGTTGTACTGATGTTTGGATTGAGCGATACCAAGATGAGCGCCCCACCAACAACACCCGTCAACAAGACCATCGGTACATCCGCGCCGAATAGGCGATATGCCAATTCTACGGCGATAGCCCCAAGCAACACACCCTCTGCTGTATGTCGTGGAAAGATGCCTCTGCGTACCAAAAACCATGCCACAAGCCAGATAATCGGATAAACCAGTACCCGCAACGACAAGATGAAAATCCCCGCATTCGGGAGGGTAATATCCTCAGTCGGCAAGCTGAACATCACCACAAAATACCAGAAAATCAATTGCACCAAAAGTGGGGTGTTCCGCAAAATTTCGACATACACCCGTGAGATGGTCTTCACCAACCAATTGCGACTGAGCAGAAAAATGCCCAATAAAATACCAATCACCGTCGCCAAGACCAGCCCAACAGATACAATCCGCAAGGTATTGATAACGCCCACCTTGAAGGCATCGCCATAACTGCTACTGGGGGCATACCAATCGGGTTTTTCGGCAATATCAAAGCCAGCACGATTGTTCAAAAAGTCGAATGATGGGTATAAATTACGCTCGGCAAGTGTTGCAGAAATATTTGACCATAATAAAGAAAAAAATGAGACAACAAGGATGACAAAAACAATCTGTGCGATCGCCTGCAACACTTGGACATTGCGTAAAATGGCGGGGAGTTTGATTTGGATTTGTTGACGTGGGTTATCAGGAATGGCATCTGCGTCCATCGGAATCGCTCCTATACCAATAT
>PGTJ01000794.1 GCA_002794515.1 Phototrophicales bacterium | reverse complement strand
TCCGCCACGCGCTGAACAGCAACCTGTTTATTGGGGACTTCATACACATCCACTTCATACAATGAACGTGCCGTCCATTGCCAATGAATATGTGCATCGGTTAATCCGGGGATGACAGTATGCCCACCCAAATTTTCTTTGATAGTATGGGCAGTTTCTAAATCGAGGATGCTATCATCATCACCAACGGCGACAATACGCCCGCCTGTGATGGCGACCGCCGTGGCACGGCGCTTTTTATCGTCCTGCGTACAAATATTGCCATTATAAAGAATTCGGTCAATCATCAATAAACCTCACTTTTTTTGAGTAGTGATTATAACGTTTTTTTACGGAAAGATAAGGTTTGTTTGATGACCAC
>PGTJ01000561.1 GCA_002794515.1 Phototrophicales bacterium | reverse complement strand
TGTATACTCTCTGTTATAATTTTTTATAAAATATAAACACGAGGGTGAGCCAATGGCTGACAATACTTCCCATGAAACAATCGTGAGGGACATCAAAGCCCTACCCGTGATGTTGCCCGGTAAGCTGGTCGGGCGTGATGCAATTTTGCAACAGATTTATGGTGAACTCAAAGAAAATAGCGCCATTTTGTTATATGGCGGGGCAGGGGTTGGCAAAACCGGACTCATCGCCGCCCTCGCCAATTTATATACCCAACAACCGGGCGGTGTGTTGTGGATGAATGTCAATCAACCCCGCCTCGAAGAATTGTTGGTGCGTGTTGGCAGGGCATATGCCTTAGATGAGGTGGTCAATAGCGAATCGCCTATCAATGTCATGGGTGCTGTGGAAAGTGTTTTGCAACGCGAGCGCCCACTGGTGGTGATCGATGGCAAAATCCAAGCCGATGTCGCCAGCCGATTTGTGACCCGATGTGCCGAAGAAGTGCCTGTGGTCATCATCAACCCCGATTTATTAGAGGGTCCCTGGACACCGATTGAAGTGACCAAACTCACACCAGATGATGCCGCAGCATTATTTAAGCGCGAAGCCCGCCTGACGACATCTGACCACGATATTAACGTCTTTGGCATCACCAAACTGGTCGAACCGACACCGCTCTCGGTCATCATCGCCGCCCGTGCCATGCTCGCCAGCAAACAGACCCCCGATACCTTCATCACCACACTCAAACAACTGGCAGGCACAAAAGGCAATAGTGTGACCAATGCCTTTAATGCCAGCTTCCGCGCCCTGAATAGCGCTATACAAGGGGTTGCGCTCATGTTGGGGGCGATGTTTAGTGGTGGGGCATCGGCAGAATTCATGAGCCTGCTCACAGGTGCACCACTCGAATCTATCCAACAGGCGATGAATATCTTGGCGCAACTCGGCATGGTCGAAAAGACCGAACGGTATGGCGCACCGTATTATCATCTGCACAGTCTGCTTCAAGATTTCACCCAAGACCGACTGGGCGATAAACTCAATGCCCTTCATCAGAAAGCCCGCGATTTAATCGTGGCATATGTGCAAAAATATGCCACCGAATCCGAAGCATCCTATAAC
>PGTJ01000662.1 GCA_002794515.1 Phototrophicales bacterium | reverse complement strand
CCAATCAATACCACAACAGGCGGGGTGAGTTTATCGGCATATTGGGCTTCGATATTGCTAAAGGTCGGAAATAACGCCCGCGCCAACAGGCTATAAAACTGGGCATGGAGATTCACCCATGTCTCAATTTGCACCTCGATGGCTTTTGGCACAGCCAAGTTGCCCAACATTACCAAAACACCATAACGGGCTAAATCGCGGGCGAGTTTTTGCACCCGTCCGATTTTATCTGCTTGTTGTGACCACCCCGCAGGCGTGAGATGTGGGGCATGGCGTTGAGCCAGTTTGTATAAAATACGTTCAAGACGGTCAAGTGCCATAATAATGTTTATCAATGCGCTACAAAAAAGATGATTATCATCATTATATCGCAAAAATCAGTTGAACAATCCGCCAAAAACTAAAGAAATTCCTAAAATTGCCAAGACAAGCGCACTTAGAGATAACAAAATCTTCGTAAATCGTTGGTCAACCCGTCGCAGGCGCTCAAAAACAAATACCCACATCGCCAATAGGCTCAAAAAGGTGATATAAAAACTGGCGATAAACCCCGCCCCGTGCAACAACGACTCATCTAAGGCTTTACGTAATAACGGACCCGTCATCGTCCCCCAAAAGATATATGGACCAGGGCTGAGGGCGTT
>PGTJ01000658.1 GCA_002794515.1 Phototrophicales bacterium | reverse complement strand
GTGCAGCGTGTCCGCTTCTCCATCTCCATCCCCCACCTCGCGGATCATCGACAACGCCTGTTCAAAATAAGTCAGCGCCTTCTGCAACTCGCCCAACGCAGAATACACACCGCCCATGTCGTTCAAGAAAACAGCAAGGTGTTTTTTGAGGAATACCTCATTTGTGGCATCTTTGGGGGATTGTCGGACTGCCGATATGCCCATCAGCAACCAATCCCACGCCTTTTCTTCCATGCGAGAATTCACATAATAAGTAGTCGCCAAAGCAAATTCATACGCCCGTTTCAAATCGCCTATCGTCCCGTTTTGGGTTTGGCGCATCAACTCGCTACCCAGCGCCTTGATGTTGACCACATCATCAAAATTTGCGCCACCCTCTTTATCACCCCAATGTTGGATAGGCGTATCTATAAAAATTTGCACCGCCCGTTGGGTGTAAAAATCGGCATAGCGCCCAAAGACGGCTTCATGTTCGTTTGCATCGGTCAATAATTTGAGCGCGTATGCCCGCAACAACGGGAGTTGGTTATAGCGATTGCGCGTTTCGTCATAATCGAGCAAGCCGACTTCGATTAAGGCGGTGGCTTGCTTAAAACCATCATCCAAGCCCCAAATCGCATCCAACGCCGCACCTGTATAATTCGCATTGGGCG
>PGTJ01000050.1 GCA_002794515.1 Phototrophicales bacterium | reverse complement strand
GGTATAGCCACTGAGCTTAATCACCTCCATGCGGTCGAGCAACGGACCAGGGATGGTATCCATATCGTTGGCGGTGGTGATGAACAGCACCTCGCTCAGGTCGAATGCCACATCCAAATAATGGTCACGGAATTCTGAATTTTGCTCTGGGTCTAAGACCTCTAGCAAGGCGGCGGCGGGGTCGCCACGAAAATCGCGCCCCAGTTTATCGATCTCATCCAACATGATAATCGGGTTGCGCGTCTCGACACGGCGAATGGTCTGGATGATGCGCCCTGGCAACGCGCCGATGTAGGTGCGTCTGAAGCCACGAATTTCGCTCTCATCACGGATGCCACCCAAACTCATGCGGATGAATTTGCGCCCCATGGCACGGGCAATCGATGCACCGAGCGATGTTTTACCCACGCCGGGCGGTCCAACGAAGCATAAAATCGCCCCTAAGCGGTCTTTCCGCAGATAATCTTGTGGCACATCGGATAACTCTTTTTCGCGCTCTTTTTTGATTTTTCGCACGGCTAAAAATTCTAAGATGCGCTCTTTGATGTCTTTCAATCCATAGTGGTCTTCATCCAACACTTTGCGGGCGTTGTTGATGTCCAGTTGGTCATCTGTGCGCTTCGACCACGGCAGGTTGACCATCCAATCCAGATAGGTGCGGATGACACCATATTCTGCCGATGAAATCGGCAAGCGTGATAAGCGATCTAATTCGCGTTTTGCCTCTTTATACGCCTCCTCGGGCATCCCTGCGCCCTCGATTTTCTCGCGGAATTCCTCAACTTCCACCACTTGGTCATCGCTCTCGCCCAGTTCGCGTTGGATGGCTTTCAGTTGCTCCCGCAGATAATAATCGCGTTGGCTTTTTTCCATCTCCGATTGTGCCTCCGATTGGATTTTGCGCCCCAATTCCAGCACATCCAATTCTTTCGCCATCACATCAGAGAGCAGGCGCAGTTTGCCTTCGGCGGTATCTTCTTCGAGGATACTTTGCGATTTATCCAATTCCATCCGCACATATGTCGAGATGGTATAGACCAATTGCAACGGGTCGGTGGTATTGAGGGTTGAATTGACCAATTCGTTGGGGATATTGGGCAGTAAATCGGCTAAACGGCTGAATTGGTCGGTGATGGTTCGCATCAATGCCTCTGTTTCGAGGTTGACCTCCACCGTTTCTTTATCCAACCGCACACGCGCCATCAAGAACGGTTCTTGGCTGACATATTCCTCGATGCGAATGCGCGATTGGCATTGCACAAGGATGCGAATTGTGCCATCAGGTGCGCGGAAAATGCGTTGGATGTATGCCAACACCCCTATCAAGTGAATGTCATTCGGACCGGGCATTTCCAATTCGGGTTTGCGCGAGGTGAACAAGCCGATAAGGCGGTCTTTGCTCATGGTAGCATCAATCAATGCCACACTGCGGGGTTGCCCAACGGTGAGCGGGACGGCTGTTTGAGGATACGCCACCAATCCCCGCAAAGGCAAAATCGGCAGGGCATCGGGTAACTTCAGTTCATCTTCATCTGTCGCCTCTGGATCATTCTTGGCAAATGAATCATCGGGCGAGAAGTGTAAATGGTTAAATTTTTCCATATCACCTTCAATCTTTTTTAATAATACAATCTTAAAGATAACACGATTCTGTAAAATATAAGTTAGAAATTATCAATTATCGAAGGTTTGTTGCCTTTTATAGCCATTTGGGTTTATGATAAACGTAAAGAATGAAAACTCGTTAACAGATATATCAGGCAAATTCATGCCACTGAGACGATAGCGAGGGCGACAATGACTTACAAAGTGAGTTATGTGGTACAAGGGGGCAATTTACCGGGTGCCATTCGTCATGAGACCGAATTGCCAAAAGTAGGGATGCGTGTCAAGGTGGGATCGCAGATATGTCGTATTATCGAAGTCTACGAGATGATGCCACCACGCGATAACATTCAGTTCATCCATGTGGTCGTGGCATCTGAACACGATGTCGCCTTCTCATGATGTTAAAATTCAAATTCATCAAAATCTTTGCACAGCGTAATCTCGCCCTGATACGCTTCTGCCGCCTCGCTAACCAGTGGGGTGGGGTCGGTATTCCACACCTGATAGTGGATGAGATACAACGATTTTGCGCCCACCGCCGTTGCCACTTCTCCCGCTTGTCGGGCAGTGCTATGACCGGGTGGCGGACCCGCCGCCTCGTGAATGAGCAAATCTGCGCCTTTCGCCAATTCATATAAATGAGCAGTCGGTTCTGTATCACAGCTATATGCCATGATTTTACCCGTGATTTTATTCACCACGCGCAAGCCGATGGTCGGCACGAAATGCTTCACTGTCCATGATGTGATGAGAAATTCGTCATTTTCCATCACCCGCGCCCCGCTACGCTCACTGATGCGATGAAATGTTGTGTTATAAAAATTGGGAAATTCTTGCCAGCCAAAGCTCATCATCATATCTTCGACACGGTTGATGCAATGATGCAATCCATAAAAGCGTAATGGCGATTGCCTGCCCAAGAGCCACATGTGCATGAGCATGTTCGGCACACCTGCCACATGGTCGGGGTGAAAATGCGTCAGGATGACATCGCGCAAATCTTCATCATCCACGCCTAAATCTTTGATTTTGCCCAATGGATTAGACCCGGCATCAATCAAGACGGGCGTGCCTTTATCGCCGATGAGGAGCATGTGTGTATAGTCGTGTTGGGCATCATTAACCGCCGCCGCCGACCCTAGAATGATAATCCGAGCCATAAAAATAGACCTACATGAGTACATGTGCTAATTTGTCATGTACTCATTATAGCAGATAGCACGCTAGTGCAAGTCTCAGTTTATGTTTCTGTTACATCATCCCCAACGACCACAGAGCGATACGTGGGGTGATGATCGATTCGACCGCCGCCGCGATGAGCAATCCGGGCAAGATCACGCCGATGAATAATTTAATCGAGTCGCCTAATCGCACCGTCCACGCATGACCAACCGTGCTACCCTTTGGTGGGCGTGTGACGACTGCGCCCATCGCCAGTGCCGATGCCGATGTGATGAGTAACACAGTTAATTCGATGACCCCGTGTGGCAAAATGCTCCCCGCGAGGATGATTGGGTTGTATCCCGCCACGAACACTGTTCCACAAATGTATCCCAACACCGCTAGGGTAATCGGTGGGATGACCAAGCCCATCACCCCAAACGAGAACATACCCAGCATGAAGGTGAGTATCACCACGCGGATATTTTGGTCGAGAATGAAGCCCATCGGCAACACCTCGACACGGAACACGAAATCGTGCAACTGTCCACGCATGGTGAGCAACACATCTTGGGGGGGCAACGGCAAGCGGAAATCGGGATGCATAGCGACTAAATTGCCCGCCACAAAACCGATGATGAATACCACACCAGCGATTTTAATGGCGGGGCGGATTTGATGCAGGGTATAAGGGATGGCACGGCTATACCATTCGATGAGATTTTTAGCAGGCGTGCCATTGTCATCCACAGCGCGGGCATATCGCCATACTTTGGCAAAAAATCCGCGAATATTGAGTTTATCAATGATATTGCCCAGCAATTCTTCACGATTAAAGATGCTATTGCCCACGCGCAAAAACAACACCGCCACCACCATCATGCCGATGATAATCGCCCACAATGCGCCGATACCGCGTGGCGAATCGGCATCGGGTGCCATGAACATAATCACGCTCTCGCCTTGTATGATGAGCGCCATCGGGATGATGATGAAGCTGGCTAATAAATTTGCCGCACGGGTGCTGTTGGTCTGGCTACTGACGACCACCGCGCCCGCCACCATCACCAATGCTTGTACCCCTGTGAGCAAGATGATTTGCACCACCAATAAAAATTGTGGTCGCCATTGATATTCGCCAAAAAACAGCGAGAGCATGTATACCGCCATCCCGCCAAAACTGGATAGCAGGGGCGGGATCATCGCCGCCAGGGTTTTGCCGATATATAACTCGGTGTTGGTCAACGGTGTGCTGAGTAACGGTTCGAGGCTACGGCGTTCTTTTTCGCCGACAAAGGTTTCGAGGGCGATGACCAGCGAAATCGAAATGGGGAAGAAGCCGACAATCATCAACAAAAACGGCACGGTGCGCTCACCAATCAGCCGTGCGCCAAAGCTATCGACATAATTGGTGAATTGTGTGGCGACAAATTGCGCCAAAAATGGGAACAGGAAGGTCAAAATCACGATAGGGGCTAAAATCCGCCAATCCCGAAAGCTATCTGCCACTTCGCGCCGTGTGATGATGAGCGCGTTGCTCATCATTTGCCGAAATCCTGCCAATGGATTGCTCATTGGCGCAGATTGTGGGGTGTTCAATTCGATATGGGGGGTATGGGTAGCCATTAGGCGGTCTCCTCTGTGATACCTTCATCTTCTCTGACAACGCGCAAATAAATATCTTCGAGCGTTTGGGTGATGGGCGCGAGCGTCACCACCTCGATTCCCAATCCCATTGCCCGCCGTAGCACATTGGGGTTATCCTGTTGTGGTTGTGATGTGCGGTAACGTATCCAATCCGTCCCTGATTCGAGGATATTCACTGTATCGGCTAAATCTTTGGCAAAGCCATTGAGTTCGCCATTGACGCGCAATTCCATAATCGGGTCGCCAACAAATTGACGGGCGAGTTCATCAAATGTGCCATTGGCGATGATTTTGCCATGTCGGATGATGGCGATTTTATTGGCTAAAATTTGGGCTTCGGTCAGGTTATGGGTGGTGATGAGGAATGTGCGCGATTCTTTTTGTAGGTCGATGATGGCATCCCGCACTTGCTTGGCGCTCACGGGATCCATAGCGGATGTGGGTTCATCCAAAAGCAACACGGGCGGGTTATGCAACATGGCACGCACCAGCGCCAATTTTTGCTTCATGCCCTTTGAATATTCGCCCAAGCGTTTATCGAGGGCGAACGTCAACCCAAATTGCTCCATCAATTTCAGGGCGCGTTTGCGCGTCTCGCTATCGGGCAGGTGATAGACTCGCCCAAAAAATGCCAGATAATCCATGCCTTTCATGCGCTCATATAAACCGTGTTGTTCGGTCAGCACACCGACATGCGCCCGAACTTGTGCGGGCGATTCAGTCACTTCGTAGCCTGCAATGCGGGCTGTGCCAGAGGTTGGTTGCAAAATAGAGGTCATCATGCGGACGGTGGTGGTTTTGCCTGCGCCATTTGCGCCCAGTAGCGCCAGCACAGACCCTGCAGGGACATTCAAATTGATGCGATCAACGGCACGAAATGTGCCAAAATCTTTTGTCAGGTCGTGACATTCTATCATGTTATCATCTCATGTTCGCTCTTCATATACATCATTAGAGTATCACACGTTTGCATGAGACGGGCATGAAGATTTGGTAGGGGATAGGGCGCACAGTCATGCACCCTATCGGTTAATCACATCTTAGGCGTTGGGGTTATCGGTTGTGAGTTCGTCTTTTTTCTCCACAACAGGTTCTTGTTTCTTAGTCTCTTTCACTTCTTTGGGTTTATTATCTTTCTTGGGCTTCACATTGCGTTCCACCACAGGGTCTACTAAAGCTGTGTCGTATTTGTATCCCTCTGGCAACGGGGTTCGGCGACTTCTAATCAACAATGCGCCTGCTACGATGAAGCCAACAATGCACACCGCCTGCGATACATTGATGCCACTCACCACGGTCAGGTCGATACGCAGGAATTCCAACAGATAACGGATGACGGCATATTGCATGATATAGAGCAACATAAATTCGCCATGACGGAATTTATCGCGCCGTGTATTGAATAGCCATAATAACACGAAGAATGCCACCAAGCTCCAAAGCGATTCATATAGGAATAATGGATGAAAGCCTTGCCCATAATATTGAATGCCGTTGTATGGGGCAGGGGGATTAGCAATTTGTAAGCCGAAAGATGAGCCAGTCGGGATGCCGTACAATTCTTGATTGACATAATTTGCCCAACGACCAATGGCTTGACCAAGTGGTAACACGATACCCGCAATATCCATCCACGCGGGGAGTTTGAGCTTGTTACGGCGAATATAAATATATGCGCCCAAAAAGCCACCCAATACTGCGCCGAAGATGCTCAACCCACCCGTCCAGATGGCGATTGCACCACCATCGGTGTTGAAGAAGTTGGCAAGATACCACGCCGTATCGCGTCCTTGTTCGATGGATGAAAACGGTGGGAACAATACAAACCACAACCGTGCGCCGATGATGCCAGGGATGATCGCCCATGTCAGCGCACCATAGACGTGTTCGGGGTCACGTTTGGAGCGTTTGGCGATATTCACCGCGACAAACGTTGCCACCAACATCGCCACCACGATGATGATGCCATAATAGCGAATTTGCACTTGTCCAATTTGAATAAATTGACTTTGAAACTCCATAAACTAATCCTCTTTCTTTGTGCCTTTCAGCAAGCCATAGACATGCGCTATACGTTGGATGCTGGTGATGTGTGTGCCAATTGCCAGCGTCCATAACCCAATTTCTAAGATTGGTATTCCCGCCAAGCGCGGGATGAATAACACAACGACCATCATTATGACACGTTCTAGCCGTGAGAAAAGACCGATTTTTACATCCAGCCCCAAACCTTCCCCTCTGGCACGGGTATAACTCACCATAAAGCTACCAATTAGCCCCAAAAGCGAGGCAATCAGCATATCTGGGCGGGCTTGTATGGCGAAAAAATAGGCGAATCCACCGAATAATGCGCCATCGGCATATCGGTCTAGGGTCGAATCCCAAAATTTGCCAAAGTCGTCTGTTCGCCCCATAGCGCGGGCGGTCGCACCATCCAACGCATCCAACGGCAAAGTGATGAGCAAAATTATCCCTGCGATGATGAAATCGCCATGGCTGATGAACAGCCCCCCAATCAGCACACCGACAAATCCAATCAGTGTGATGGTATCGGGATGAATGCCGCGCCGATGAAGCATCGTGCCGATATGATTCAGCATGGTTGCCGTCTTGTTGCGGATAAAATCGGTTCGTGTGGTATGTGGGTCGGTCATAGTAGATGTTCTATCTTGTCAAGATGGGCATTTTCTTGTATCGTTTAAGTATATTCGGGGCGTGGCGCAGCCCGGTAGCGCGCTTCGTTCGGGTCGAAGAGGTCATGGGTTCGAATCCCGTCGCCCCGACTGATATGGTACAAAAAAGCACCCATCTTGTGTAGGATGGGTGTTTTTTTAATTAACGCCTTTGGCAAATGACGATGTGTTCGCCCAACATGGTGTTGACCGTCTCGCCTTTGCGATTGCTGGGCGAATTTTTGATCGGCATCACTTTGTTACTCAGCGACCGTTCGTAGGTGATCACATGCTTAAAACCGTGTTGTTCAAATTGTTCGGCGATGAATTGGTCAGTTGGCAAGGCGATATTTTTCACGCGCCGATTTCCGACAACATATATCGCATATCCACCAATGTTGATTGCTTGAGCCACATCTGCAATAGATCTCGCTAAATCTCGATAAAATGCGGATACCTCAAATGCCCGCTTGGGCGATTCGAGATGAATGGCTTGAATTGATTCACCGATAATACCGTTCAGATACAGCGTGTTATCTGGTTTGCCACCCATCATCATCTTGTCGAGCAGGCGTGCATCGTTAAATCCGAGCCACTCATTAGTGAAAAGCGAAAATTGACCATATGCGACTGTTGTTTTGCTGTCTCCATAGGGGGGACTGGTTAAAACGACATCAAATGTTTCTTGATTAGGTGTGAATGCGCTATTTTTTAAGCAAATTTGTGACGAATCTCGCAGTTTTGGCAAATAGATATATTCATATAAACGCAGAACTCGGCTTAAATTGGCATAAAAAATATCTTCCACGTCAGGCATAAAATTGGGGAGCGCCTCTTTAGGGATGCGATATAACTTAAATTCATCTTGGCGTACATACGAACATGCCCGTAGTGTCTCTGAAAAAGCAACCCAAAACAAATATTGAGCAGGTGAGTCGCTCATCTGATCGAGCGCACATTTGATGCGCCCAAGTTGATACAAAACACGCTCTGAAAACCAATAATGAATATTGGTAAATTTAGGGATGGTCACTTGACTATCGTGAGTTTGATCAAGGATGTGTTTGAAGTGCCGTTTTTGGGTGGTGATTTCATCCATCGGTAAACGCGTAAATTTTGCCTTGCAGATGAGAATCGCCAACGGATTGAGATCATAACCATATAATTGATAAGATTGGTGATGTAAGCCTGCTATGAGCGAACTGCCAGAACCACAATATGGGTCTAAAAGGGATTTGCCATGCAATCCCAATTCATCCAATAGGGCAATGCCAATTTGGGGGAGCATTGTTGCGGGGTAGCGATGCAGATTGGGGTATTGGCTGGCATACGATTGCCCCTTAAAATCATATTCTGGTTTGCGTATCACGGGATAAATGGTCATATTAAATCACGAATCTCATTGAACAATTCGGGCAAGTTAGATTGTCTGACACGGAAGCCCGTGCCATGATTACGGGCGCGGGTGACATCATCATGTAATCTCAAGTCTACCACAATATTCTCGGCTAAAAACTGATGATAAAGTGTTTCTTGTTCTGTACCCTGTAACAATCTTGCCCGATAGTAATGGAAGTATTCAATGCCATTGCGTTCTTCGACAAATGTATTGACAAAAATCAATGCAGGAATTTTTTGTAAAAACCGTTTCGTCAGATTTTCCAGTGACCAAACAGCAATCACATCACCATGTATGTGTCTGATTGTTAAACTATCTGTTTGAATATCCACAAATAGTCCTGCGCTATTGGGTTTGCTTGATAACGTATAATACAGACCTAATCGCCCATCTTTATCAGAGCTACCATATTTTTTTATCGCCTCAAGTGGGGGCATTTTCCATGCCTTACGATTAAATGTAAATAAGGTGATGAGATTACTGGTTCTGTCACGATGTGCTTTGAGTTCGATATTCCCTAAGTCGGGCAGGGCGATATTATTTTCGGTCAGACCCAGATGATGTTCAAGTGTATGCCCGACACCTGTCGGACCGCGCCGAATAGATGGTATAAAACCACTATCCTTGATAATCCTGAATTTTTCGATGAATTCATTCAAGTCCATATTTATCTACTCCTGCACCATGCGCCACAGCACAAAGACTGCGCCAAGACCAATCATCATGGTGATGATGCTCACACCGCCCAAACTGCCCAATAACGCATACAAAATGCCACCTGCCCATGCGCCACCCATGCGCCCAATCGCCGAGGCGGTCGTGCTGGCGCTGAGCATCAGGGCGCGTTCTGTGGGCAAAATTTCGCTCAGAATTGGCACAAACGACACAATGGCAATTTCAAATGCCAAGAAAAACGCAAATAATCCCGCCAGCGCCATCGGTAGGCTGAAGGTGAGCATGGGCAATATCATATGACCAATCACACAAAACACCGCGCCGAGTAGCGCCATGCGCTTTTTGCCGAATGTATCTCCAAAGGCGATGACACTGCTCTCGCCAACAATCTCCGCCAAGGCAATCACCACCGTGACCGTCCCCAAACTGCCGAGTGATAACCCGAAATGTTGCTCCATCCATAAGCCGTAATTGATGAAGAACATCTCATTGGCAATGATAATTAGCACCACGAACATCAACGCGCCAAGGGCTTGTGGATGCACCAATAATGCCCGCCATTGTGTCGATTTACGCCCCCCGTCTGATAAATCGGGCATATCGGAGGGTAAGAACACCGCCACGAAGATAAACCCGATGACCGCAAACACCAGCATCATGGCAAAAACGGCGCTTAAACCGATATTTTCGAGCAATAAGCCACCGAGCGGTGCGCCGATGACCAATGCCCCCGCCCAACTGAGTTCGGTGATGCCAATGGCTTGGGCGCGTTTTTCATAGGGGATTTTATCAGATAGATAGGCTTGAAAGGCGGGGTCGTATATCATCTTGGATGCGCCGAATAGCAAAAAGGTGAGCGCAATCGCCCAAAATGCCCCGATGATTGCCCCCATCGTCCCCGCCAAGATGAATAACCCCAACGCGCCTAACATCACCCGTTTGCGCCCATAACGGTGGGTGAGGGGGGCGACCACCGGGCTGAATAAGCCCATCCCGCCTTGTAAGGCGATGACCGTTTGCACATCGTTGACCGACACCCCCAATAATCGGCTGATGGCGGGTACGAATGGATATAAAACACGTCTGCCCATATTCGGCGCGAGGCGTGCAAATGAGAGGATGAGGGTGATTAAAAATGCCGATGGTGATGATTTTTCGTGTGTCATATATCCTGCTTGGTGAATACGTGTATCGATAAAAAGATGCCGATGCTAATGCTCACGCCACTCATCGCCCAAAATGGCGCACGGGCGAGGATGCCGAGTATCATCTCGAAGGGATAATCTGGAAAGATGTGGCTATGACGCAAATTTTTGAAGAGCATCAGCCCCGCCACGCATAAACTGGTCAATAGACCCATGCCCGCGCCCAATATCACCACCCAAGTTGCTTTGTTCGATGTCGGCAGTGCTTTATGGCTGGTTATCCACAGGCTAATGAGGGTGAGCGATGCCCATACCCCCAGCACGGTGACAGCGGTTAGGTCGTTATCTTCTAATCCAGACCAGAAAAAAATAACCGCGCCACACATGATGCTATTCCAACGGACGCGGTTTATCCAAATTGTTGGTATCATCTAACGGCGTTCTGCCTCTGAGATGCGGAGCGATTCGACTTCTTGTAGGGTCAATTTTTCAAAGCGGAAAATTTGTGCCTGATACACCTCTAGCTCCACATACAAGCCGTTCTGTGCCAATGTTTCGCCATCATGAAAGGTCGAAACACCGCCCAACACATCATACAAGCGCCATACACCATCGCGCAGAAAATCCCAGCCATACAATTTGACGATCCCTTGTGACCAAACAGGGGTCATGTTGACGATAATCACGCGGAAGTCGTCTTCGAGTGTCCAGCCATATGCCAACAAGCCATGATTAGTCGTGTTGCCTTTATATGGTGATGCCACATCAAACAACCGCCAATTGCCATAATGATACACCGCACAGCGCGTCTCGCGGAGCAATTTGCGATAAAACCCCTCAAGAGCGTAATGGGGCGCTTCATCGGGTCGCCTGCGAATTTGCACAGGCAATTTGACCCTGCGGGCGGTCAATTGCCCTTCATGCAACAAAACTGCCCCTGGTAAGGTTGAAATCAGCGTGGCGGCGGGGCGACCTTTGTTGATGCCCACCGTTGAGGCGGCGCGTTGTTCATCATGATTTTCGATGAAGCGCACCTGACGGGCTTGAAAATCAAACGAGGCGCGCAGATGCTCTTTGATTTTGGGGATGTCGCCTTCTAAAATGCGGTCATATAGCCGTTTATCGTAGGTGAAATCGAACCCCTGTTGGAGCATAGTATATTCCATATCCCAATACACCTCGGCGATGAAGATGAAATCGGGGAATTCGCGCTTAATCGGCGGGATAATATCCTCCCAAAATTCAGTCGCGGGTGCAGTCTCTGGCAGATGCTCGCCCCAGGTATGGGCGAACACACTGTTGGTCATGAGCATCGCCATATCACAACGGATGCCATCGCATTGCGTGGCAATATCGAAAATAATATCCAGCGCCGCTTGGCGATATGCCATCGAAAAAGCATTCACTTGGGCGGTATCTATCCAGCCCGGAAAATTCGGGTCGCGTCCATGTGCGATGATGAGTTTTTGTTTGTTATCTGTCTCGATGCTGAAAAAGCGATCGGGGAATTTTTTGAGGTCTTCTTTGGTGCCACGCACCATGAAATGCGGATTGTTTTTCACCCAATGATGGTCAGTGGCGACATGATTGGGGACGTAATCTAAAATCAGTTTGATATTGCGTTGCGATAATCGCCAACGTAAATTTGCCAGCGCATCACGCCCGCCAAGCCGTTCATCGACCACATAATCGCCAATGGCATATGCCGACCCGATCACATCTTCGGGTGTGACATCGGGCAGGGCATATTTGTATTCGTGGATATAATTCAGGGCGCTTTTGCGACCTGCCTCACTGCGTTGCCATATCCCCATAAACCACACCGCATCAATCGAGAGCGAGGCGAGGTCATTCAGCACTTCATCAGGGATATTCCATAAGGTGATGTCCGCTTCATAGCGTCGGCTTAAATCATGTAACCAAACCCAGGTATTAATCTGATAAATGAATGGTTTGGGATTCCAATGTGACATACAAAAACATCCTCACAATAACATTCGGAAGCCCTTCCATTGTATGCTTGTGGGCGAATTTTGTCCAATGAATATTGAGGGTTCGCAAATAAAACCATGTTGCACCAAGCAGGCACACAATTATAAAATATAACAAATGATGATAGAGGTAGTGATTAATCCATGACCGAGAATTCTCGTAAACGACATAATAAAGCCCGTGAGCGCCAGAATGCCCGTAAACAACGCGAAGCGATGGCTATCCGCATGGTAGACCCCGAAAACCTGCCCCCGCGTGAGCCGATCACCCCCACAGACACCATATCACCACGACCATTTGATGAGATGGCGCGTCCCCGTAGCCGTTCGACCACATTGCGAAATACCTCGCGGCATGAAGCCATTCAACGACAACG
>PGTJ01000768.1 GCA_002794515.1 Phototrophicales bacterium | reverse complement strand
TTGGTCGCGCATTGCGCCTAAAATTTCTACCCGTTTGATGCTATCAATGCCCAAATCGGCTTCGATGTCCATGCCCAATTCCAGCATTTCCGTTGGATAACCCGTTTTTTCGCTGACAATTTCTAACAATGTTGCTGATAGCACCTCTAATGATAATCCACCACCATTCGCTGACGGGATAGGTTGTGGTGCAGGTGTTGGTGTCACAACGGGTTGCGGTGCAGGTGTGGGTGATGTGACGGGTGTTGGGGTAGGTGTTGATGATGCGCCAGCACCGACTCGTTCACCCATAAATTCGACAATTTGTTGCAAGGTGCGGAGTTCGCCCAATTCTTCGGCTTTGAGTTGGGGCAATTGTGGATATTGGTCGCGCATTGCGCCTAAAATTTCTACCCGTTTGATGCTATCA
>PGTJ01000499.1 GCA_002794515.1 Phototrophicales bacterium | reverse complement strand
TTGGTCGCGCATTGCGCCTAAAATTTCTACCCGTTTGATGCTATCAATGCCCAAATCGGCTTCGATGTCCATGCCCAATTCCAGCATTTCCGTTGGATAGCCCGTCTTTTCACTGACAATCCCCAACAAGGCATTGGATAACTCATCCAGCGATAAGCCACCTGCTACAGGTTGTGGTGTGGGTGTTGGCGTGACCACGGGTGTCGGTGTTACAACAGGCTGTGAAGCAGGTGTTTGTGCCACAACGGGTTGTGGTGCAGATGTCACCACAGGCGCAACCGCAGGTTTAGGGGCTTCGACAGGTGTCGGCGCGGGTGGTGGGGTGACTACGGGTGTCGGTGGTGTTTGCTTCACGACAGGTTGTGGTGCCGATACAGAGACTGTTGGCGGGGTGGTGATGGTCGGCGCAGTGCCATTGACATGCCCACGCATCAGGGTGAGCAAGGCTTGGGTTTGTTCTGATTGCCGATGGAGATAGGTCTCATGTACGCGCAACGTCTCGGCTTGGTGATTATGGAAGGCTTCCATGCTCTTGGCGAGGCTATCTGCCACTTCTTTAGATAACCCTGTTGCCAATGCGGCTTGATGTTGCCCTGCAAGGTTGGCGAATACACGGATATATTCTGCCTGATTATCTAAATATTGTTGATGTGCCTTTAAGATGGCACTCTGTTGTTCGCTGAAAAGCGCCAGTGCTTGTTCTAGGCTCGGTGTGTTGTTGTTGGATGATGCCACTGTTCCCACTCCATGATTGCTCGGCACAGGCACTTCAACCCGCACCTCAACGGGTACTTCTTTGATCACTTCTTTCACGACTTCTTTGACCACCTCAACCGTGCTACCCTTGATGCGATGACCATCGTTGAGGGCATTGATCCATCCCTGACGGGTTTTTTCGCTGATATACGAATTGCCACTGATTTTGACCTGCATCCCCTTTTTGCGTCCTGCCGATTGGCTCGGCACAGGGTCTTGGGCATATGGGTCGAGTGTGCCGAGTTCTAATCCCAACACACGCAGTTGCGCCAGTGCTTCACGCAATTGGCGGTCGCTATCTTTTTGGCGACTGCCATTGAGTGCCACCGCCACATGCGGTTTATCTCCCAAAATATCTTTCACCAGATTGGTCAAGATGTTGCGTGGACCAAATTCGATAAACAAATACCCGCCTGCGTTATAAATATTCTCGATCTCTTGGGTGAAATTGACCGAATTGAGGATGTGGTCGCTGAGGATTTGTTTGATCTGATTCGGGTCTGATGGATAAATCCCCGCCGATGCGTTGGAATAGACCTTCGCGGTGGGTGCTTTGAATGTTGCTTTGGCAATCGCTTGAGCGAATGGGACTTGGGCATGACCGACCAGTGGGGTATGGAAGGCGGCGGATACCGATAATTGCACCACATTGAAGCCATTAGCTTGCAGGGTGGGTTTAATTGCCTCTAAATCCCGCGCCTTGCCCGCCAAGACAACTTGTTTGGGCGA
>PGTJ01000129.1 GCA_002794515.1 Phototrophicales bacterium | reverse complement strand
CATCTTTTGGAGATATCGATGCGTATCTACGAAATTTAGGTGATGATGCCGAAATTATGACATTATTTGATGAGCTATATCAAAAAATACGGCATAACACATAAAAATCCACAGAGACCACCCTCACGGATGGTCTCTCATCATCGGAACATCACGCCTCAGACGGCACGACCTCATAGGCGACACCATCGATGACCACAATGACCGCCTGACCGAGCGCGAAGTAATCGGCGAGTTCGGGCATTTGCATCAGCAGGTCGAAATATTCATCACTCAAAAATTCGACCTTGACCGTCTGCATCGTGTCGGCGCGGAAGGTGGTATCGTTCCACACGCCATTGATATTGATGAAGGTCTTGGCGTTGACTGTTGTAATGGCATTTTGCACGGGGGCATTGGGGGCGGTGTTCCCGCCAATGGTATTGCCAACACCTGCCGTTTGTGTCGGCATGGGCATCATCATCATTGGCGCGGCGGGTGCTTCTGCCATATTCATGCTGTTCATCATGTCGGCATCATCAACGGCTTGTCGTCCTGTATTGTTGCTCGAAAAACTCGCCGCCGATTGCCCCACCTCATCCCGCGCCCGCTCCATACCGCCTTGTGTGAGGATGTCGTTCTCATCAATCAGGAAGCTGGTATATGGGGTGATGATGCCATAACGCACACTCAGGCTGACAATGCTATCAATCAATTCAGGATTCTCGCCATTCAGACGAATGGTATTGAGCAAATCGCCGATGCGCCGTGTCGCCCAAAGGCGGGCGATGAACGGTTCACCACCAGCATTGTTGCGGAAGGATAAACCATCATACACATATTGCGTCTGGACACCGCCAATTGACCCGCTCAGGGTGATGGTCAGATTATTAACCCCCTCCCGATAGCGACCAACCAGCGTGATTTGCTCGCCAGCGAATAAATCGGTCAAGGCATTGGGATACATCAATTCGACACGCGCACCACCAAAATCCAACGCCACATCGGTCAAGACAGGGGCGCTAATTTTGTTATATAAACTGGCGACCGACTCATCCACCCGTTGTGACGGACGAACATACGCCGTTGTACCCCGAAAATCGCGGGCGATGCTATCGAGCAACAAGGTATCGACATCATCACCAACACCAAAGGTAAAAATACGGGTATTGGCGCGGGCTTTGGCGCTCAGGCTCTTGAGGATGTCATCGGTGAAGGTGATGCCTTCGGTGGCTAACCCGTCCGTTAGGAACAAGATGGTGCTGGCGCGGTCGCCATCGACCGATTCCAACGCCGTAGAGAGCGCCAATTCGATATTCGTCCCGCCTTCGGGGAACAGACCATCCACCCAACTGGCGGCATCACGCGCTTGGGATTGGGGTTGCAAACCATCGGCATATACGCGCACCCCACTGCTGAAAACCACCACATTAAAGCGGTCACGCGGGTTCAGATTTTCTAATACATAACGTGTAGCTTGTTGGGCTTGTGTCCATTTCACACCATCCATACTACCCGATTGATCGAGGACGACAATCACATCTTTGGGCAATACTTGTTCTTCTGGCACAGATAACGGTGGTTGCACCAATAACATGAAAAATCCGTCTTGATTGGCACTCTCGCGGTAGCTGAGCAAATTCACGCTGATGGTATCGTTGGCGATGGCATAATATAGGCTAAAATCATCACCACCAGATAGCACATTGGTCGCTTCCCAACTGGCAACGAATGCCGAATCGGTATTACGACCACGCACCACCGCCACACGATGCGATGGCGAATAGATATTGCTGATGGGGTCGTTGCTGACCACATCGAGGCGGATATTCATTTGTTCAATCGGACGGGGTGTGACCGCATTGGTATTCATGGGAAAAATATAGTGAATTAAGCCGTTGTCGATCTCTAAAACTTGGGTATAAGCAATTTCGATACGGCGCGATTCGCCTGGCGGAATGGGGAATACATTGGCTTGGATGGCGCTTGTGCCGATATATTCGAGCAAAGCGGGGTCACGATATTGGCGCACAATTTCGTTATAAACACCACGCGCATCATCGGCAGGCAAGACACGCGCCTCAATTGCTACACCGTTGATATACATCACCAATTCTGATACCGTTGCGCCTTGTGGCAAGGGGAACAAAAATGTGCCTTCTGCCAATGCGGGTCCTTCGTTGGTGAATTGCATATCGATATTGGTGGTGGCGATTTGATTATCGATTTTCACATCAATTTTTTGATAATCGATTTTGAGCCATGACGGGTCGGTGAACACACCCGGTTGTGGCACGATGTCACGTTGGGCGAATACGGGAATTGTGCCGAGCATCAGCACAATACAGGCAATCAGAGTGAGTAAACGGGGTTTCATGATGAATAGCCTCCTCAACATTTGAACAATAGTTATCTTCTAAACGTATTGAGGATGAGGATTGTTCCAATGGACTTAAGACATTCTCCACAAAAAGTCCATATTCTTGTGTTATAGATGATGGGATGAAAACATTTAGATAGATAAAATCAATAAAAAGTAGGTGATTTTGATGGAATACGCACCACACGACACCCGTTATAGTACACGCGGATGCTTTATCGTTATTATCATGATATTTATCAGCATTTTTGCTTGTGGCACAATTTTTTATGTTGCCGTCGATACCTCATGCGTCAATGAAGCCGATTTATGGCTGGTAGATTATCCCAATTCGCGTCTTATCCAAGAGACCTATAGTTTCATGCGTCCATTTGGAATTGGCAAGACGAATCGTATCTTGTATTCAGAAGACCCGATTAACGCCGTGCGGTCATGGTATATGGCGCGAGACAAACGCTTGATCGAAGCAGGGAATGTTAAAAATCGGGGATATGGGCGCAACACCTATCTACTCGATACCGCACCCGATAAAAAAGGCACGATGATTATGCTCATCTCCAATTGCGCGCAGGGGTTATCGGTGGGCTTAGAGACAGAAAAAGTCAGTGAAAATTGAAGATTATGGATATTCTAATCGGCAATACAGATATACAATAATCGGCACTTGTCCTAGTTTGAGTACGAATTGAAAGCACAATGTCTAAGCAACCCATTTTGGAATTTCTGAAAAATGGTAATACCCTATTGGCAGATGGGGCGATGGGGACTGTTTTGCACCAAAAAGGCGCAAACCTCAACGCCTGTTTTGAGCATCTGAATATCACCGCGCCAGAGATGGTGCAATCGATTCATGCCGAATATTTATTAGCAGGCGCACGGCTCATCGAGACCAATACCTTCGGCGCGAATCGCTATAAATTGTCGGAATATGGGCTAGGTGAACAGGTGGTGGAAATCAATACCGCCGCCGTGCAACATGTGCGCCAAGCGATTATCCAAACCAACATCCCCGCCGATGCGGTGTATATCGTTGGGTCGGTGGGTCCGATTGGGCTTCGCCTGCGTCCATATGGCAAAATCAACCCCACCGATTTACGCACAGGCTTTGTCGAGCAAATCCGCGCCCTATCACAAGCCGGTGTCGATGCCATTTTATTCGAGACATTCAGCGACCATAACGAATTGCTCATCGCCATCGATGTGGTGAAAAGCATCCGCGAGACGGACGGCGTAGATTTGCCGATCATCGCCCAAATGACCTTCGCCCAAGATGACCGCACCCTACTGGGCTATTCGCCCGCACGCGCCGCCCATGAACTGGTCAAAGCAGGTGCCGATGTGATTGGGGTGAATTGTAGCGCGGGTCCCAGCCAAATCGCCAACATCCTCGCCACCATGCACCAAGCCATGCCCAATGCCCTATTATCTGCCATGCCCAACGCGGGGTATCCACAAGCCATTGGTGGACGGGTGATGTATCCCGCAACGACTGATTATTTCGGCGAATATGCCCCGACATTCAAAGCGATTGGCGCACGCATCATCGGCGGGTGTTGTGGCACTACGCCAGCACATATCGCCGCCATGAATGTAGCGCTCCAAAAACCTGTGAAGGTCGAGTTCCCTTTGCAAGTGACGGAAATTAACCAAGAGATAGAATCCATCACGCCCGATAACCCCACCACATTGGCACGGCGTTTGATGGAAAACCGTTTCACCATTACGGTGGAGATCGCCCCGCCAAAAAGTTATACAGTCGAAAAATTGGTGAGTAGCGCCCGTCTGTTGCGTGAGGCAGGTGCGGATATTTTGGATGTGGCAGATACCCCCGCCGCTCGTATGCGGATGAGTCCGTGGGCGGTGTCGCATATCATCCAAAATCAGGTCGGCATGGAGACGGTGTTACACTTCCCCACACGCGGGCGCAATGTTTTGCGGATTCAGGGCGACTTGCTCGCCGCCCATGCGCTGGATTTGCGGAATTTGTTCATCACAATGGGCGACCCAACGAAGATTGGTGATTATCCCGAAGCGATGGATAATTTCGATATTGCCCCATCCAAACTCATCGAACTCATCAAACACAAGATGAATCAGGGGGTGGATTTGGCAGGGACGAGCATCGGCAAGCCCACCGCCTTTCATGTCGGTTGTGCAGTGAATATGTTCGCCGATGATTTAGACCACGAGGTCAAGCTCACCATCAAGAAAATCGAAGCAGGGGCAGATTTCGCGTTAGGTCAGGCGGTATTTGAACCGCATAAAATCGAATTATTCTTAGAGCGATACCTTGCCATCACTGGTGAACACTTCAAATTGCCCGTGCTAATGGGCATCATGCCCCTTTATAGCTTGCGCCAAGCGCAATTTTTACATAACGAGGTGCCAGGGATTTCTATCCCCGATTCGTTGATGAAGCGCATGGAAGACGCAGGTGATGATGCCCCACAAGAGGGGGTGAAAATCGCCCAAGAATTGCTCCGTGCCATTCGTCCACTCATGGCGGGCGCGTATATCATCCCGGCATTTGGCAAATATGAATTGGCGGCAGAGGTCATCGCCGATATGCCGATTTTTGCGTAAGATGTATATTCGATGATGTGTCTCTAAACAGAGTATAAAAAATTCGCATCAAGTGATTGACATATTGGTCATCACGCGGTACATTAGGGATATGATGTTTTAGCACATATGATGGAGAATGCCATGCTTTGGTTGCGTTCTTGTTGTACCTATAAGCCTTGAGGACTTGTTCCCCGCTTATAGGACGCTCAGATGAGATAACAATCGGTTTTCGTGATTTTTGCTGATAGCAGATAAAAATCAACCAAGACCGTCAAGCGACTATAAAAAGATAACGTGGAACGTCCTCGTCAGTTAGGATGTGAATACCCACGTTATTTTTTGTTGCTTGGCGGTTTTTTGTTTGGATACACGATGAATAACACAAAAGGGATGTGACAAATGGTCTCTGCAATGCGTAGCAATGATACCTATATGCCCCATGTGCAACATAACCACATGGGTGTTTCGATAGAAAAGCAAATCGGCAACACACCATTACTCGATTTTCACCGCATCACGGCACACTTGCCCGAAAATATCAAGATTTATGCCAAAGCCGAATGGACGAATCCAGGGGGCAGTGTCAAAGACCGCGCCGCGCTGAATATCATCAAAGAAGCGGAGCGCGATGGTCTGTTATATCCGGGCAAGACAATTTTGGATAGCACCAGTGGCAATACGGGCATCGCCTATGCCATGATTGGCGCATCGCGGGGTTATCGGGTGAAATTATTCTTGCCCGCCAACGCCAGCCCAGAACGCATCGCCATTTTGCGGGCATATGGCGCGGAACTCGTCCTCACCGACCCGCTTGAGGGCAGTGACGGCGCAATTTTAGCCGTGCGCGAACTGATCGCCAAAGAACCCGATGGATATTTTTTCGCCGACCAATATAATAACCCCGCCAATTGGCGGGCGCATTATCACACCACGGGGGTCGAAATTTGGATGCAAACACACGGGACAGTGACCCACTTTGTCGCTGGACTCGGCACGAGTGGCACACTCACAGGCACGGGTCGGCGCTTGCACGATTATAACCCCGATATTCAAGTCATCTCGCTCCAACCCGATTCGCCCTTTCATGGGCTAGAAGGTCTCAAACACATGCCTACCGCCATCAAGCCCGGTATTTATGATACCAGCGTTGCCGATGAGAATATGAATATCTCTACCGAAGAAACCTACGTCATGGCACGCCGTCTGGCACGCGAAGAGGGCTATCTGGTGGGGATTAGCTCGGCAACGGCGATGGTTGGCGCATTGAAAATCGCCGAAAGATTGGCAGATCGGGGCGAAAGTGGCACGATTGTCACCGTCTTTCCAGATAACGCCTATAAATATCTGAGCGAAGGCTTCTGGACGAAATAATCATCCATACATATGGGCGGATCAGCCTGTGCATATCCGCCCAAATATGCCTGATATAGCCAGATTATTGCACAATCTTGAAATTGAACATCGGCGAACCCAATGCGCCCCACAAGCGCAACCAAATGGGCAACAGCATCTCTGTACCGCGAGCAGTGGTGATGTCGCCCAAATCAATGATATGCTTCCAACCGAACCATGCTTTCAGATACCCGATCACTGCCTGTTTGGCATCAGCATCATTCCCACTGACAAAAAGGTGATGCTCGCCATCCGCCAACAAATTGGGGTTGACCATCAACGCGGCGGTGACGGTATTCAGGGTTTTCACCACTTTCACCGATGGAAAGCGTGATTGAATTTGTTCGCCTAGCGAATCGGTGTTGGATACAAATAACGTTGGGGGCATCCCCTTTGAAAAATCCAGTGGATTCGAGATGTCTATCAGGATTTTACCGTTTAAGTTACCTTCACCCGCCGATTCAAGCGCGAGAATGCTCTTCTCTCCCGATGTGGCATTGATAATCACCTCACCCAAGTGTGCAGATTGGGCGAATGTCAGCAGTTGAGCCGCCGAATTTCCGTCAAGCCAATCACCAAAACCATCCGATGCGAATTTAGCGCGTGTTTTAACCACATCGCGTGTGCCAAGCATCACCTCATGCTCCATATCCACCAATTTTTTAGCGATAGTTTGCCCTACCCCGCCTG
>PGTJ01000368.1 GCA_002794515.1 Phototrophicales bacterium | reverse complement strand
TGATTCAGGTCAATGCCAACGGTTATCAATTGTGGGTGGATTCGCCACTGAATGCAGGCACAACCCAAACCGCCGAGATGGAAGAAGCCTGTCATCATTACTTCACCAAAGAATGGTCGCGTTATAATTTTGAAGATGCCGAGACCATCGAACGCGCCATCACCGCCGCCCAACTCAAGGTGTCAGAAGCCCAAAATGCGCTGACGGCGGTCGAAGCCGAATTAGAGCAATTCCGTGCCACATTGCCCGAAGGCAATCTGAGCGAAGCCAATGAAGATAAATTGCACGAACTCGAAGAAAAGGTCGCCAAAGCTGTTGAAGAACATCATAAGGCAGAACGCGAAGTCGAGCGCCAAGAAATTCGCCTCACCGCCTCGCGCCAAATTTTTGCCATCGATGCCGAACTCAACCGCCTCAATTCGATCACCGTCGATCCCAATACCGAAGAAGGCAAAGCGCATCTGGCGTTGATTGATGAACTTAAACAACAACGCGATTTCCATAATACCCAAATGTATTATCCCACCGCGACCGTCACCTTCACCCAAGACCAGTTAGATAACCCCGCCAAACCTGCGCCGTTCTTGTTCCATATCACACCATTTGTGCGCGGTCCTGCAACCGATCTCAGCCTGACCTTCATGCTCGCCATCCTGTCGATGGTGCTGGTGCAAGTCTATGGTGTGTGGGCGCTGGGTCCTGCTTATTTCGAGAAATTCGTCAACATCACCGCACTCGGCAATTTGGGCAAACGCCCACTCGGTGCCATCGACTTTGTGGTCGGGTTGATTGAAATCATCTCAGAAATTGGTAAAATCGTCTCGCTCGCCTTCCGTCTCTTTGGTAACTTGTTCGCGGGTGGTGTGGCGTTGATGGCGGTGACATTCTTGGTCGCCGTACTCGTCCCTGGCGTTATCTATGGCTTGGAACTCATCATCGGTGGGGTGCAAGCATTGGTGTTCGCCGTATTAACCGTTGTATTCTCTGTACAGGCACAAGAGTCGCATCATCATGACGATGAACACGACCATGCCCAAGAACATGCTTAATTTGTTAGATTATAATCGAGACACGAAACACATAGGAGTGATTAAAAAATGATTGAAGCAGATTCCCTCTCAGTTGGTCTGAAAGCCATTGGCGCTGGTTTAGCGATGGTCGGTGCATTAGGTCCTGGTATTGGTATCGGTTTGTTGGCGCAAGGCGCGATGCAAGCCATTGGTCGTAATCCAGATGCCGCAGGCACTATCCAAACCAACATGATTTTGGCTATCGTGTTCACCGAAGCTATTGCTATTTACGCATTGGTGGTCGCTTTGCTCATCGTCTTCGTGTTGGGTTAATCCAACGGTCTTATCCAGAAAGGATGACAACCATGCGAGGACTCAGAAAATACATCATTGCGGTAGCCGTTGTTGGGATGCTGTTCATGGTCTCGCCAGCGTTTGCCGCCGAAACCGCCGATGCCGGTCCGTTGGATAAATTGGGTATCAATTTTGGCTTTATGCTCTCCCAATTCATTCACTTTATTTTGCTCTTCACCCTGTTGACCATTTTCTTGTGGCGACCCATGACCAACATGCTCGATGCCCGCGCCGCGAAAATCGAAAAAGGGCTTGAAGATGCCGCCAAAGCCGCCAATGCCCTCAAGAATGCCGAATCCGAAGCCGAAAAAGTGTTGGCGAATGCCCGTGCCGAAGCCAATAAAATCATCGAAGAGGCGCGTAGCCGTGGGGATGAAGTGGCAAAAGCCATCGAAACCGAAGCCCGCAATAACGCCGAAAAGATCCGTGCCGAAGGGCGCGCACAAATCGAGGCAGAACGCAATGTCGAACTCAGCGCCTTGCGTGGGCAGGTGGCGAACATCTCCATCGCCGTAGCACAACGCTTGATTGGTCAAGCATTAGACGAAAAACGCCAAAAAGATCTCATCAACGACTTCTTCTCTAAAGTGCCAGCCGATGCCAAGAACATGTCGGGTGATGTGGAAGTGATCTCTGCCATGCCATTGGATAACGCAGAACAAAGCCGTGTGAAGAAAGAAATCGGCAATGATAACGTCACCTTCCGCGTCGACCCCAGCATTTTGGGTGGTCTGATTATCCGTTCTGGGGAACGGGTGGTGGATGGTAGCGTGCGTCGTGATCTGAATGCCTTGGCGGCTCGTTTGAACTAAGCACCATCTCTATTGTTTGTAATACCCAAACGAGGGGCATATGCCTCTCGTTTTTTATTCATGGAGTGAACCAATATGATGATACCCTTTTGGCAATTATTGACCCATTTGCCGACAGGTGATGTATTCGCCACTTTTGGCGATACCAACATCCCAATTACTGCGCCCATTGCCGAATCCACCACTGCCGTTCAGCAGGGTGGGATTTTTGTGGCACGCAAGGGCAAATCGGCTGATGGTCACGATTTCATCCCACAGGCGATTGCCAATGGCGCAGTGGCGATTATCGGCGAAAAGCCGATAGATGGCTTAGCTGTCCCTTATGCCCAAGTGCGCGACTCGCAATCGGCAATCGGCATATTAT
>PGTJ01000029.1 GCA_002794515.1 Phototrophicales bacterium | reverse complement strand
CACGGCGAACACCTTTATACCAATGCCATGTTTGGGGTGTGGTTTGGTCAATTTTTACATCCCGATTGGGATATGTTCCAAAGCGGGCATCCCGTTGGCGCATTTCATGCCGCAGGGCGTGCGGTGAGTGGTAGCCCGATTTATGTCTCAGATAAGCCCGATGCCCACGATTTTGACCTGCTGAAAAAATTGGTACTGCCCGATGGTCGTGTTATGCGTCCGATTGGTATTGGCATACCGACCGATGATTGCTTATTTCATGACCCCACAAAAGAAAATATCCTGCTCAAAATTCAAAATCATAACGTAGTCGGAAGCGTGGTCGGGATTTTTAATGCCCATCATGAAGGGGATATTATCACAGACGTGATATATCCCGCTCAATGGCATGATGATGTGATGGTTTATGCCCATAACGCGGGGACATTCACACGGTATCAAAAAGCCGATGAACGGTTAGAGCTGTCGCTATCCCCGCTCGGTTACGAAATTTTGACCATCGTGCCGATCGCCAACGGCATTGCGCCGATTGGCTTGGTCGAGATGTTCAACAGCGCGGGCGCAATCACCCTACAAGGCATTTATGGTGATACACACCGTTGGCGGGTACGTGGTCAAGGCAAATTTGTGATTTATGCCGAAAACAAGCCTAAGACCATCACCTACAACGCCCGAAATTTGGATTATGCGTATGATACTGCCACCAAACTGGTGACATTTCACCTTGCAGGCGATGGTGTGATTGAACTGACGATTAGCTAATATCGAGTCTGGTGAGTGACAAAATTTCTTTTTGTGACCCACCATAACCATCATCAAAATGCCGTAGATATGTCATTGCTTTTGACCTTGCATCGGCTTCATCTTCGGCATAGATAGTGGTGGTGCCTTGGTCTAATGAGACGGGACCGCGCACACGATACTGTAAGCGATAGGCATAGGCGTGCGGAATATCCCCCAAAAAGCGCGTGAGTTGGTTATGCACATCTGGCGCGATGAGGGTGGGTTTATCCGTCATGATTGAACGCAATGCGTCAATGGCAACATGATAGGCTTCGTTACCTTTATGTACCCATTGACTAATATTTTTGTAGTAGGTGATGAGCGTGGCTACTTCATCGGGTGTGGTGGCAATTTTATGTAAAAAATGGGCGCAATTTTTGCGGATGCTCCACATCGCTTGACCATCATCTTTTTTTGCTTCGGATACTAATTTCGTGAGCCTATCCGCAATGGGTTTGCGCGTGTTTTCATCCCCCAGAATCACATCGGTGTAGATGTCCAAAGCAGGCACAATGTCTGGGACGGTGGTTTGTTCGAGCCATTTGAGCAAGATGTTATGGTGCAAATAATCCGCTTTTGCCTCGACAATTTCTTGTAATAATTGGCTTTGTTCGGCGGGTTTGCCTTTCATTTCTGACCACAATTCGCGCAATTCGTTTAATGTGAAATAAGCCATATTATCACCTTTTTTGTATTGTCTTAGCTAATCTTGACCATCCAAATGACATTTCCACCACTTCCGCCTGGTCCGTCATTATAATGGCTCAGGTATTTATTAGTTGCACTTCTGGCACCCCCCTCATCTTCTGCATTCACAAAAATACGTCCCCAGTGGGTATCGGCGGGGTGGGAAAGGTGATATTTGACATCATACATGGGCTTGGCGGGTATGCTTTCTAAAAACAGTAATATCCGTGTGAATACATCGGCAGGGATAAGGGTTTCTTTTCTGACGGTGAGTGACCGTAGGTGTTTGACCGATAATTCATAATGATACTCGCTGGGGTCGAAGGTGCGCGTGACCGCCTCGTAATAGGTGATGACGGGGGATAATTCTTCTGGGGTGGTGGCAATTTCTTCGATGAAATTGGCGATTTGGCGTTGTTTTTGTGTATCTGCATTCGATTTGGGTTGTGATAACAGGGTTGTGGATACAGTAAAATTGAATTTTTCTGATGCTGGCATCACTGGAGGATGTGATTCTGCATGGAGCTGTGAAACGAAATAAGCCAGAACTTGCTTGCGATAATCGTCATTGGCGATGATGTCGGGGATATAAGCATCCAGCGCCCATGTCATGCCTTGCGGTGAGATACACTCTTTTAATAAATCCAACAATTCGGGCAAGATGTCGGGTCTTTTCTTGAGTTTGTTGTCAATATAAAAGCCTCGCAAAATATTGCGATGTCCAACATCGTTGCCATTGTGAACACACCACAACCAAATTTCACGTTGTTTGTCAGATAGAATAGAAGTCATTTTATTATCCTCAATAGGTGATTATTATCATCGTAAGTGTAAGCAAAATTGCGATTTGTTGCAATTGGTCGCCATAATTTGGTATAACTTGGGGTAGAATTGGGATATTGAATAAAATACATATTTGCTAACCGAAAAATCAGTTTTTTAGGATAATTTAGAGATGACCATCACCACTTATTTTCATTATCGGACTTGTAACCTATGCGAAGCCATGTGTGGCATCGAAGTGCATCACCAGGGCGATAAAATCATAGCCATCAAAGGCGATAGTGATGACCCGTTCAGCGAGGGGCATATTTGCCCCAAAGCGACGGCGCTCGAAGATGTGTTTCACGATAAAAATCGGCTCAAACATCCCGTCAAACGCACGCCAAACGGTTGGGAAGAAATTTCGTGGGAACAGGCATTTGACGAAGTGACCGATAACCTGTTGCGAATCCAAGCGCAACACGGCAATAACGCCGTGGGGATTTATTTGGGCAATCCCAATTCGCATAACGCAGGCAGTATTTTATACGCGCCCGCGCTCATCCGCGCCTTAAAGACCAAAAATCGTTTTTCTGCCACATCAGTAGACCAATTGCCCCATCATTTTGCCGCTTATTTCATGTTTGGGCATCAATTGTTATTGCCGATTCCCGATGTTGACCACACCGATTATTTTTTGATGTTGGGCGCGAATCCGTTGGCATCCAACGGCAGTCTGATGACGGCGGGTGGCATCGAACGTCGGCTGAAAAATCTGCAAAAACGCGGTGGCAAATTGGTGGTGATAGACCCACGCAGAACCGAGACGGCAAAACTCGCCGATGAGCATCATTTCATCAAACCTGCGGCAGATGTGTTCTTTTTGTTGTCGGTGATTAACATCATTTTCGCCGAAGATAACGTGAATTTAGGGCATTTAGCCGATTTAATAGAAGATAGCCAATTACACCATCTCCGCGAGGTTGTCGCCGATTTCACGCCCGAAAACACAGCATCGCAAACGGGTATATCTCCAAATGAATTACGGCGCATCGTGGATGAATTCACATCTGCCGAAAGAGCGGTGTGTTATGGACGGGTTGGGTTATCGATGCAACCGTTTGGTGGGCTATGCCAATGGCTGATCAACGTGGTGAATATCCTCACGGGCAATTTAGATCGGGTAGGCGGGGCGATGTTCACCCAACCCGCATTTGATGTGGTGGCATTCACCTCGCTCACTGGTCAGACGGGCAGTTATGACCGTTGGCGCAGTCGGGTGCGGAATTTGCCCGAATTTGGTGGTGAATTGCCCGTATCGGTCTTGGCAGAAGAAATTCTCACCGAAGGTGAGGGGCAAATTCGGGCGTTAATCACCAGTGCTGGCAATCCCGTTTTATCGACACCCAATGGCACACAAGTCGAGAAGGCGTTGGAATCGCTGGACTATATGGTGGCGATTGATATTTATATCAACGAAACCACGCGCCATGCCGATATCATCTTGCCCCCCACCACAGGCTTAGAAACCGACCATTATGATGTGGTGTTTCATGTATTAGCCGTGCGGAATAGCGCTAAATTTTCGCCTGCGATGGTGCATGTCGAAGACGACCGCCGTCATGACTGGATGATATTCCAGACATTAGCCAATCGGTTAGATCAAAAACGGGGTGGCAAAGCGCCGAACCGTAAAGATTATGTGCGTCGGATGCCCCTACGGCAATTGCTCGACTTGGGTTTACGAGTGGGTCCATATGGGGTGAATGGTGGCAGAAAAAATCGGGATGATGGATTATCGCTCAAGCGCTTGTTCAAGTATCCACATGGGATGGATTTAGGCGCGTTGCAACCCTGTTTGAAAGAGCGAATTGTCACCCCCAATGGCAAGATCAATCTGATATATGACCATATAGTCAACGATTTGCCGCGTGCCAAAGCCGTGATGACCACCCCTGCCAATGGGCATGATGATGATTTATTGCTCATCGGCAGGCGACATGTGCGGAGCAACAACAGTTGGATGCACAATAGCCACCGTCTGATGAAAGGCAAAAATCGTTGTACATTGATGATACACCCGCATGATGCTCAAGCCCGAAATGTTGCCGATGGCGATGTGGTGTGTGTGACCTCGCGGGTGGGGCAGGTGGAAATTATTGCCGAAATCACCGATGACATCATGCAAGGTGTGGTCAGCATCCCACATGGATTTGGACACACACGCAAGGGTGCGGAATTAGATATTGCCACTCAACCGCAATATGCGGGTGTGAGCATCAACGATTTGACCGATGATCAAGCCATAGACCCCATGACGGGCAATGCGGCTTTTAGCGCCACACCCGTGCGGGTGATGGTGCAAGGATAGCATAGATGAAACCTACTGTGGCGATTTTGGCTGGTGGAAAAAGCTCGCGCATGGGGCAAGATAAGGCATGGGTGACAATCGGTGGCATACCGCTCATTCATCATCAGTTATTCGCCATCCATAAGGCAGGTTTTAGTGATATTTTGCTTATTGCTAATCAACCAGAGAAATATTCATCACTCAATTTGCCCATCTATCCCGATAATTTTAAGCATACAGGCGCTCTTGGCGGAATCGAGAGCGCCCTCTCACATAATACCAGAAGCACATGGACGTTGGTGTTGGCATGTGATATGCCATTTATCCGCCCCAATGTGTTACAATTGCTTCACGAGACGGTGCATCATGATATGGATGTGATATTGCCCATTGTGGGGGAGATGACTCAGCCGTTATGTGCATTTTATCATCGGCGCTGTTTGGATGTGATGCGCTCGCACTTGCGCGATGGGAATTATAAGGTGCGTGAAGTGCTGATGAAATTGCGTGTGATTTTGGTCAAGGTCGATGATAAATGGTGCTTTTTTAATGTCAATACCCCACAAGCCTTAGCAGAAGCAGAAGCATATTGGCAAGGTGGACTGTAAGCATTATGATAGTGGGGTTAATCAGGTTATAGGTTTATATCAATGGTTGCAAAATTACAATTAACACCACAATTACTCTCTGATATTGTGGCGCGTATCCCAGAAGGGTTTATCAAACGAAATGCCCTCAATAAACGCATTAAAATGGCAGACAAAAGCAAAACAGACCCGTTAATTCTCGATACAATTGTTGGACGTATTCAAGAATATTTTTACGATACCACCCGCCTCAGTCCAGAACAGGTGATGGAACAAGTCAAATGGTGTTATCCATCGTTGCCTCATATCGATCGGGATGGTCATCTGCCTGAAGCCACCATCCAAGAGCGCATCGATGCCCGTGAGCAGTATATCCAAGCCGTTGGCAATCCCACATGGGCATATATCATCAGCCTGCTGGATAACTCGCTTGGATATATGGCAGAGGACGAATTTCCAGATATGCCAGAAGTCAAGTTGGCATTAGCGGTGTTGGTCAATAAAAAGGTGTTACGACGACACGGCAATCTGATATACGACCCGTTGCGCCTGAGCAGTAATACGGTGCAAATGCTCTCGCAAGAGATGCTCGCCAGCGAGATTTCATCACAAATTACGGCATATGTCGAGGCACAGGCGCATAAAACCCTGTTATATGACGATCTCATCAAGCAATTCCCCAAACAAGCGGTCGATAAGTTAATTAGCAAAAAGATGTTGGGGCAATTCACGGTTAAATCGAAAGCGCCACCCTATCATACCGTATGGGTGCGCTCGGCGAATGTTTCTGTAGAGGAAGCCCGTGATTTTGCCGAAAGCACTGTCAAAATTCCTGATGAAGCATGGGCGAAGCATCTGGATTTGTGTGGTGATGTGTTGCGCTATAATAGCAAAGATGGTCATACCTATCATACCCAAGTGTTGGCGCGGAGCTACACGGTGCGAGCGGCGCAAAATCGGTTGGGTATTCGCCTAAGTGTGTTGGAACGGGCGATAAAAGCCAATTTGCTCACCGTATTTATCGATCCAGAAGGCACAAAACGCATCCCAGCCTATCAGATTGAGGCGGCGATGCAAGATGCCGATGTCCTCGAAAAATTTTTCGATTTTGAACCAATCCGCATTCGTGATGTGGCGCTGGTCAGTGGGCGGGTCTATGAGACCATTCGCAGGCGGTTGCAACGCGAAGGCGTTCATCCCGCAGGGGCGCAATGGCGACATGTGCGCGGAAAATGGGGTTTGCCCGCCACATATGGCGAATATCAGACTTTGTTAACCGCGAAAGTCGCCGAATTCCGCGCCCAAAAGTTGGCAGAAGCCGAAGAATTGCGCCAGCGCCTAGAAGCAGAACGCGAAGCAGAGCGGATGCGTCGTGCCGAATTGCGCGATAAGCTTATCGCCGCTTTTCCTGCGTGGCAACATGAGTATCGTAACGAACAACATATCTCATTGCATATCGGACCGCCCAATAGTGGCAAAACGCATGATGCGCTCAGAGCACTCATCGAAGCGGGCAGTGGGTGGTATCTCGCGCCGTTGCGCTTGTTGGCATTCGAGATTTTCGACCGTTTGAATCAACAAGGGATATATTGCAATTTGCTCACAGGCGAAGAGCATATCCCCATTCCTGGCGCGACCATCACCGCCGCCACCATTGAGATGTTCAATCCGCTCGATAGCGGTGAATGTGTGGTGATTGATGAAGCGCAAATGTTGGCGGATGCCGATCGCGGTTGGGCATGGACACAAGCCCTCATGCAGGCGCGTTCTCCAGAAATCCATGTCATTGGTCCCGCCACATCGCAGGGGCTGATCGAATCGTTGGCGAATGCCGCGGCGATTCCCTATACGGTATATAATCATGAACGCCTGATGCCCATTGCTTTGGCAGATCAGCCTTGGGACATGAAAACACTGCCGAATCAGACCATTTTGGTGGCTTTTTCGCGCACAATGGTCTTGCACCTCAAAACCGAACTCGAATTGATGAAACGGCGCGTCTCGGTGGTGTATGGCAACCTTCCACCTGAAGTACGGCGTAAACAAGCCGACCGTTTTGCCAATGGCGAGACAGAAATTTGCATCGCTACCGATGCCGTTGGTATGGGCTTGAATTTGCCCGCCGACCATGTGTGTTTTTATGAAGTGGAAAAATTCGATGGCAAACAAACCCGTTATTTGCATCCCACCGAAATTCAACAAATTGGCGGGCGGGCGGGGCGCTTTGGCTTGTCGAAAGGGGGAACAGTCGGGGCGATTAGCCACCGTGCGCTGAAATATGTGCGGAAGGCATTCCAAACTGAACCCGAAATCCTCACCCATGCCCGTGTTGCACCATCTGTAGAAGATTTAGAACTCATCCCTGGTAGCCTCGCCCAGCGCCTGATCCAATGGTCACAATTGCAATCGATCCCAGAGACCTTGCGCGACCGTGTGAAGACAGCAGACCTGAGTGAACGCATCGAATTGGCGCGGATGTTGACCGATGAAGAAGTGGAGAATCTGGGCTTAGATGCCGCGGTGCGCCTGACGAATGCCCCAACACGAAAAGGTAGCCGTGCCTATTGGCGTGAATGTGCCACCGCCATTTTGAATAATCGTCCGATGCCCTTGCCACCACAACCACCGCCACAAATCCTCACCTCGCATGATTTGGAACATATCGAGATGTGTGTCTCGTGCGCCGATATTTACTTGTGGCTCTCGCAACGACAAGAATTCGCTACCTGTGCGCCCGATGCCGATAGCGTTCGGACACTCCGCGGAAAATGGTCGACTTATATTGATATGGCACTGCTCCAACGGATCGATACCGCCCGTCGTTGTGCCAAATGTGGCAAACCGCTCTCGCCACGGTATCGCTATTCGGTTTGTGAGTCGTGTTATCAAGATGAGTTTGGCGTGTGGTGATATTAGACGCATGAAGGCGCATCGGTATCATACATCTCATGCGGGATGGCAGGCGATGATGGCGTGGTATGAGCAAAAATTAGCCCGCTTTTCTGTGCCGATAAGCTCACAATTCGTCAATACCCGTTATGGATGCACCCATATCATCACCGCAGGCGACCGATGCGCCCCACCCATCATCTTGTTACATGGCACGAATGTCAATATGTTGGGGTGGCAAGCACAAATAGAGGGGTTATCTGAACAGTATTATCTGATTGCCCCCGATGTGATTGGTTATGCAGGCAAAAGTGACCCTGTGCGCCTATCATATCGCACACCCGATTACGCCTTTTGGCTGATGGATGTGTTGGATGCGCTACAAGTGTCATCGGCTGTCCTCATCGGCTCATCGGCAGGTGGATTTTTTGCCCTGCATTTCGCGTATCATTGCCCACAATATGTGCGGGCGGTGATCCTGCTCAATCCGTGTGGTATTGTGCCATTTCGCTTTCCGTTGAACATCATGCGTCAAATCCCGATTGCCTATACGGTCGGGTTTTTCTCGCGCCGAATGGCATCGTATTGGTTGGCGAAAAAATTGGCGCAGAAGAATGTTGCACCTAACACACAACCCAACCCCGAAAACATCCACCTCGCGTATCTCATCCTCAAGCATTATATCCGTCATCATCCGCCAGGGACGCTCCAACCGCGCCAATTGCGTCAGATCAACACACCGACCTTGCTCTTGGTCAGCCAGCACGAGCCATTTTTGCCACTCCGCCATATGCTCAGACGGGCAACCCGATTGATGCCACATATTCAAGCCCATATCGTCGACGGGGCAGGGCATGATATTCATGTCGAGCGCCCCGATTTTATCAATGCGTCTATCCATCACTTCATAGCGAGCTTATCATGATATTTCTACGCCGATTTATCCCGTTATTGCTCATTCTCATCATCGGAATGTATTTTCGGATGGTGGCTATTCAACAGACCGACCCGACCAATGTCATCGAACAACCCTTATTGGATGATTCGTTTTATTACATCACGCTAGGGCGCAATCTGGCTGATGGCAAGGGCGCGATGGTGGACGATCAGCACCTGACAACGGGCTTTCAACCACTATGGGGTGCGATGAGTGTTTTCCCCGCTTTGTTGACCGATGATTTATCATCCCTTGTCCATCTTTTTCAATGGATGGGTGTCTTGGTGAGCGCGGTGGCATGTGTGTTGGTCTATGTATTGACGGTCGAGGTATTGACGCAGATTGCTCCCATACAATCGGGTTGGGTGACGATGATGGCATGGTTGAATGCGGCGGTATGGTATTGGCATCCACATCATATCGCTTATAGCATCAATGGCATGGAGACGACCCTCTCCACCTGTGCCACGTTGTTTATGCTGGTGATATTTTTGCGCCTATATCATCGACCATCACCCAAATATGCCCTGATACTCGGCATGAGCATGGGAGTGGCGTTTTTGGCGCGGGTGGATGCCAGTATGCTCATTGTTTGGTTGGTCATCGCCATTGCCCTATTCCCGCCCATACAGGGGCAACGGATTGCCACCATCATTCGTGTGGGTGTGATGAGCCTGATCATCAGCAGTCCGTGGGCGGTTTTCAGCTTGGCACAGGGCAAATTTATTTTGCCCGAAAGTGGATTTGCCGTGCGGGCGCATACCCTATATACGGGTCAATCCGACCAGTTGCCACCACCATTGTCGTCTGCCCTAGATGGTGAACCCGCTTTTGCGAGATATTATGGTCAAAAAATGTCGCAATTCATCGGCGAATTGGGCAAACAGATGTACCCATTCACCATTGGCATCCCACAGCCCGACAGCCCATTTTTGCAAGACATAAATATTCGCATAGTCAATATCAACATTACACATGGCACATTCTTGGTGATGATTGGGTATGTGCTTATTGGAGGGGTGACAGTCTTCACCCGTTCACGTATGATCATCGGATTATGGGTGATCACGGCATTGTGGATAATCACGGCGATCATCCTCTATTCATTCGTGGTCATTTCATGGTGGTTTTATGAACGCTATGCACTGCCCATTGCCGAAATTGTGAGCATATTGATGTTCTGTATGCTATATGCCCTCTTATTGCGCCTGAACATCAAAAAATGGACAGCAGGCATAGTACTCATCATTTTGATGATCAATGGCATGTTGTTAATCCAGAATTATCGGCTATTCACCAATGAATACCGTTGGATTTTTGACCCTGCCATCAACCATACCGCCCCACGTTCTGGATTTTATGAGGCGGCAATATGGTTGAATGAGAACGTGCCTGCCGATTCGCGTATTGGCGCATTTCAATCGGGTGTGATGGTGTATTATGCCGATGCACCCGTCATCAATTTAGACGGCAAGGTAAATGCCGATGCACATCGTGCCATGACCGAAGGACGCATGTGGGATTATATCTGTGACCAACAATTGGATTACATCGTCGATTGGCCCGTGATGATTTACTTTTTGTTGATGCAACGCAGTCATAACTGGGCAGATGGTCATCTGGAACAAATCGCCCTCTTGGATGGTTGGATTAACCCCATCCAGATTAACCGTGTCAATCGTGACCGATGTCGCTAATCAAACCAGCGCAAGCCCTGTTCACGCAAATGAACCACTTCGCCAATCACCGTAATGGCGGGCGAGCCGATGTTATCGGCTTTTGCCCGTTCTGGCAAATCCACCAATGGTGCGGTGACCACCCGTTGTTGCGGAACAGTCCCCCATTCGATGCACATGGCAGGTGTTTGTGGGTCTATACCCGATGTGATGAGGTGCCGTATGAGGTCTTGGAGATAAGTCGCCCCCATGAGCATGACCAGCGTCCCCGCTTTGGCGGCGTGGGCTATCGCCTCAAAATCGAGTATATTGGCGGGCTTATTCGGATTTTCATGTCCTGTGAACACTGTGAATGCGCTGGCATAATCGCGGTGTGTCACCGATACTCCTGCATAAGCAGGCACGGCGATGGCACTGGTGACCCCTGGCACGATCTCGAATGGCACGCCTGCGGCATGGCAATATAATGCCTCTTCTGCGCCACGTCCAAAGACAAATGGATCGCCCCCTTTGAGTCGTACGACTTGTTTGCCTTCTTTTGCTTTTTGTACCAATAATGCGTTGATTTCGGGTTGCTTCAGTGTATGCTGATGCCCGTCCTTGCTGGCATCGATCAATTCTGCGCCATTTGGCACATGTGTGAGCAGTGCTTTGGGCGCAAGGCGATCATAAATCACCACATCGGCATGTTGTAATAGGCGTAAGCCTTTCACTGTGATTAAATCGGGGTCGCCCGGACCCGCGCCGACCAAATATACCTTACCGATTGTGCTGGTCATATTCAATTTTCTACCTTTTCGAGTGCATGAGAGAGCCACCAATTACACGCCTCATCACACGCTATTGGTGATGCGCGATGATTATGCCATGTTGGTTGTCGGATGCAATCCCCACAAATCTCATCGGTGATGATGTGCATCATCGTTGTATCCAAGTTGACCAATTGGCGATATATCCCTGTTTGACGGCGTATCGTTTGGTTGATCGGTGTGGTCTGATAATTTTCATCTACAAAAAGATGAGAGATGAGGGCAGGGTATACCGTTTCAATGATAGCGCATACCTCATCTACTGACGAAGCAGGGGCGAACCAGCCTTTGGGTAATCCTTTGGCGGTCATCAATGGACGAAATGGATTCTCTCGGATAAGTTTACGGAGCATGGCGGGCGATGTGATGATAGTTGTTGCTTGGTCATCATCCACCACGCGCACACCATCGATTGTGATGAACAAATCGCCGATGATGAGCGATTTGTCGTGCATCAGACGGGTTTGGAATGCTTCCCAACCGCCACGCGGAAAATAATCCCACGCGCTTTTGGGTGGATGTGGGTTATATAACGGCGCACCAACATCACGGGCGAGGTCGCATATCAGGTCGGTGAGGTCATTATTATCCCCAATAGCAGGGGTATAAATCACCTGTTTGTTATTCACATAGGCATAATTGCAATTGGGTGGTAAGAGCATCGCTTCTGGCACATCGATTGTGGTATGCGACCCCATCGCCAAAAATAACGGGATGGCGATGATGGTCGGTTGGTCGATGCGCTCATAAATGCTGATGATGGGCGGGTCGTCATCTAAAAATGCTGTGATGACCGACCCATATATCCCTTTTTGTTGTAAGATGCCCGCTTGGTATTCGGTCGATTGCCGACTAGAGGCATTTTTGCGCGTGCTGTGTCCGATGATGGCAATACCCACGTCTGACGGCATGAGTTGATATTGGCGAATAGCGTCATCTACCCGCGCTTGTACGATTTGTTGAATTTTGAGATGATACACAGGTGGTTGGGCATAACGGATGATTTTTTCGCCCTGATTGGTGATTTGACCGTTGAGGTTCATCTCGGTTGGGATGACCGTTTGTGTAAAATACCCTTGCGCGGTGAAAAGTGGCACGAGGGTGATATCTGTGGCGCTGATAGATGACAAAACAGTGCGAAAATGGGGTTGTTCTTTCCAAAATGCGCCCGTGATTTCATCTGCGATGCCCATGTGGCGTAGGTTATCCACCGCATCCCAAACCACACCTGCCGTATTGGGGCTGATATGTGAACCATGACCGAGCAAGATGAGGGCTGTTTTTTGCCGATTATTCATATAATATGCCGTTGACAAAATATGACTTATCTACTATGCTAAATAGAGTATATCGGAAAAACCAATAGAAAGACAGTCTGAGATGACCACTTTTGCAATGTGTTGTTGGATGTGTAAGTGTTATCAAATCATCACACATTGTTAGGTTTTGTGCCGAATACTGCATCTTAATCATACCACATCACACACCCTAACAATTTGTTGGGGTGTGTTTTTTATAACATAGCCGATTATCTGGAGGGGATGAATGGCGAAACTGAGTGTTGAGGATATTAAACGGGAAAGCCGAAATTTGCGGGGGACAATCGCCCAAGAATTACGAAATAGTGCCTTGTTTTTCACACCAGAGGCGGAGAAATTGCTCAAATTTCATGGCATTTATGAGCAAGAAGATCGGGATAAGCGCAAAACCGACCGTCAAAACGATCATCATCAGGTGATGATACGCGCCAAACTGCCCGGTGGTCAATTGAATGCCGACCAATATCTGGCGATGGATGACATTGCAGGGCATTATGCCAATGGCACACTCCGCATCACCACACGCCAAACTTTTCAGTTACATGGTGTTCTCAAAGCTGACCTGCGCGAGACTATTCAGGCGATGAATCATGCTCTCATCACATCATTAGGTGCGTGTGGCGATATTGTGCGGAATGTGTTGGTGTGTCCTGCGCCTGCCATGAATGCCCAACAACAAGCCGTTCAAGAATTTGCCTTTAAGCTCAATGAGGCTTTGTATCCCAAAACACGCGCTTATCATCAAATTTTTCTGGATGATACCGAACTGATAGACGATAGCGACATCATCGAAGACGAACCGATTTATGGTCATACCTATTTGCCCCGCAAGTTCAAAATCGCTATCGCTTATGCGGGTGATAATTGTGTGGATGTTTATACCAATGATGTGGGTTTGGTGGCGATATTTGGTGAACATGATGAATTGCTCGGCTTCAACTTGCTGGCAGGGGGGGGCATGGGCATGACGCACAACAACGAAGAGACGTTTCCACGCCTTGCTGATGAAATCGCCTTCATCAAGCCAGAACAGGTCATTGAAGCGGTGACGGCGGTTGTGACCATCCATCGAGATTATGGCGATCGCCAAAATCGCAAACACGCCCGCCTAAAATATATCCTACATGATAAAGGTGTGGATTGGTTTCGGGATGAATTGGCAAATCGGGTATCGTTCAAGTTTGAAGCGCCACGATCTGTCCCACCATTTGCTGTGTATGATCATTTGGGATGGCATGTGCAAACCAACGGCTTGCTTTATGTGGGGCTTCATGTGGAGAATGGGCGTATTGCCGATCGTCCTCATGAGCGGGTGCGCTCTGGTTTGCGGGCGATTATCGAACGGTTTAACCCCGCTATCCGCCTGACATGCCAGCAGAATATCCTGCTCACCGATATTTTGCCCGAAGATCGTTTGGCTATCGAAGCCATGTTAACCGAATATGGCATTCGGACGGTGGATAAAATCTCGAAGATCCGCCGTAACGGCTTGGCATGTGTGGCATTGCCAACATGCGGATTGGCTATCACAGAAGCCGAGCGCGTCTTTCCGCAGGTTATCAGCGAATTTGAAGATGCACTTGATCGTCTTGATATTGCCGATGCCAACATCATGGCGCGGATGACAGGATGCCCGAATGGGTGTGCGCGTCCATATGTGGCAGAAATCGCTTTTGTCGGGCGCTCATTAGATAAATACACGGTCTTTTTAGGTGGAAATCCCAATGGTACGCGCCTTGCACAGAAATTTTTAGATTTGGTGCATATCACCGACCTTATACCCACGCTCACACCGATTTTACGGTATTACCGCGATTGTCGACACACAGATGAAGCCTTTGGCGATTTTGTGATGCGTGTGGGGTTTGATGTGTTGCACCAATTAGTGGGTGATGAGGCGGTGAAATCGGCAGTAGGGGATTAACGGAGGGCGCATTGGTTGCGCCCTATATCGTCAAGCATCACAATCGGATGATTGTCCCACAGTAAGCACATTCGATTTGTCGTTGTCCTGCGGTGAGCATGGGCAATGTGCCACCACAGACATGACATTGTGTTGGTGCTTCGGATAGGCGTTTGAGCATGTCGGGGTCGGGTGGGATAGCCCGTTCATCATTCACTTCGCCCTTGCTCATGCGTTGAATTTGGGCAATCCAGAATTTATTGGTGGTCGCGCCTTTGACCTCCACGCTCAATTTGGGATAGCGTGCGCCGTGTCCGAGTGTGAAGTGGATGATGTCTTTGCCCCCAAAAAAGCCTTTATTCTCATATTCCAAGCCGACAATCTGATGCAAAGGCACTTCCCACGCCAAGTCTTGGGCTTTTTTGCCACCGAAGATGCCCAATTTTTTGCCAACGGTCTCTTTTTGCTCGAATATCAGGCGTTGGTCGGTGAGGAATAAAATGCCATCGGGGTCTTGGTTGCCTTTGCCCGTAGAGCGCCATTCGGCTCTGGCGGCTAAAAAGACATTTTCTCCTTCCAAAAATGGGAAGCTGGCTTCATCACGTTGGTCGCAAAT
>PGTJ01000598.1 GCA_002794515.1 Phototrophicales bacterium | reverse complement strand
GGTATAGGTCTCTTTATTTTCGGCAGTGAAATCAATCTCGCGCTCGATATACACAGGGTCATGAATCGGTTTGCGATAGCGATTCAAATAACGGACAAACGAGCGCAATCCACCCTCAAAATAAAATGTGGTCTCGCGGGGGATTGGTTTCACCCGTTCATCACGCAACGTGATTTTCACCCGCCGTGTGACGAATGCCATCTCGCGGAAGCGATCGACAAGCGTGTCATAATCGAACTTGTTCTTATCCATCACCGTAAAATCGGGGATGAAGCGTTGCACCGTGCCAGTATAATCCTCCCCATTCATCTGGCGGACTTTGGTCACAGGGGTGACGGGTTTGCCTTCACGATAAGTTTGTTCCCATACATATCCATCTCGATACACCCGTGAGCGAAATTCTGCAGATAGGGCGTTGACGGCAGATACACCCACACCATGCAACCCACCACTGACCTTATAAGCGCCTGTGCCAAATTTACCGCCAGCGCCCACTTGTGTCATGACCAGTTCGAGTGTCGAGATACCTTCTTTAGGATGAATACCCACAGGGATACCCACACCGTTATCGGCAACCGATACAGAATCATCATCGTGCAGGGTGATTTCGATGGTATCGCAACGTCCCGCAAGGGCTTCATCTATGGCGTTATCGACCACTTCGTAGATGAGGTGATGCAAGGCGCGGATGTCTGTACCGCCCACATACATCCCCGGACGCAACCGAATATGTTCCATTGGGTTGAGCTTAAGAATGCTACTTTCATCGTATACCGTGGGGTTTTGGGACGGGGAATGATTTTTCTCCGACATGGTTTTTATTCAACCTCTGTATAAAAAAATAATGTAATGCCGACTACACCAAAGAAGGCGTGAAATGTTCAAAATCACGCCTAAAAATACTGCTTTTT
>PGTJ01000817.1 GCA_002794515.1 Phototrophicales bacterium | reverse complement strand
TATATGGGGTTATTGGCATTGTGGTGTTATTGGCGACGATCGTCTTTTTCATTGTGTTAGCAAGTAGTAATTGATGAACCTAATTCGTTTTGATGATGCTAACCGATTTTATGAACGGGTATCGCCATTTCTGAGCGCCCGTGAAGCCGAACATAATTTGTTATTGGGTGTTATTCGTGGGGTGCAAATTGGTGAATACATGGAGTATCCGCCATATTTGGGGTGTATTGAAGCCGATAATCGGGTGGTCGCGGTCATCGTTCGCACTCCACCCCATCATGTATTGCTCTCGCTGATGGATAACCCACATCATATCATACCCCTGATTGT
>PGTJ01000521.1 GCA_002794515.1 Phototrophicales bacterium | reverse complement strand
GGGCTTGTATACGCCCTACAGGCGGGGTCTGGTTATCGCTCGGCTTGGTGAGACCAGCAATCTGAATATCGACCGCGCCATCTGTCACCTGACGGATAGTATCGGTGAATTCGACCGTGACCGTTTTCACACGGTCTTTAATACCGCGTTGGCGCAATTGAGCGCGAATATCGTCTATCGCCTCTTTCAGGCGCTCCATGAATAGGGCTATCCATCCCTGCCACGATACGAGTTGTGCCTGTTGTGCCATCATTTGCGGATGAACATCGGGGAGCATGACCAATTTACGCCCGTTAACAATCGACACCGTAGAATAACGCCGTCCACCAGGGGTATTCATGACAATAGATTGGCTTAATTGTTGGGCGCGTTCAATCCGACTGGCATCCAATTCATCCACACCGGTTGTTTGCAATGCCCGCATCAAATCGGTCATCAGCGCCGTAGCAGTCGGGTAGCGATCTGCGGGTGCTTTTGCCAATGCCTTCAACAAGACCCGTTCTACGGCGGGCGGAATATCGGGATTTAATGCCGAGGGCGCGGGTGGGCTGGCGTAGATATGTTTATGGACGATAGCATATGGCGTATCGGCGGTGAAAGGCAAGCGCCCCACCAACATCTCATATAGCAACACACCAAATGAATACACATCGGTGCGCCCGTCTAATGTTTTATCGCCCAGGGCTTGTTCTGGGGATATGTAATGCGGTGTCCCCAACATCGAATCGGCAGAGAGCGTGCTTTCGCCCTGATGTGTGATGCGTGCCAAACCAAAATCGGTCAGATATGCCATGCCTGCTTCATCTAAAATGATGTTGGATGGCTTGAGGTCACGGTGCAAAACACCTTGCGTATGTGCATAATCTAACGCACCTGCAACGGTGTTCATCACCGATATAATCTCTGTCAAGGTGAGAGGTGATTGTGCCATACGGTCTTTGAGGGTTTGCCCGCCGATATATTTCATGACCAGATAGGGGCGATTGTCGTGGGTATCGTAATCATAAATCGGCACGATATTCGGGTGATCGAGGCGTGCCACAATACGGGCTTCGCGTTCAAAGCGTCCCACAAATTGACGATCTTGAACAAAACTGGCGTGCATCCATTTAATGGCAACATGACGGTCTAATTTTTCATGATACGCCTCATAAACCGTTGCCATGCCCCCCGCACCAATTTGTCCAATAATTTTATACCCACCAATGGTTGTTAGTACGGACATATTTACACCTCTTCATAACTTGATGATACATTGATTTTTAATGCTTGTCTTTAGGACTAATTAACCCTACTTCTTATTGGACTTATAACGCATATCAT
>PGTJ01000767.1 GCA_002794515.1 Phototrophicales bacterium | reverse complement strand
CGATTCGATGAAATGCTCGATCAATACATCGAATTGGCGAAGACACATAATCAATTGGGTAGTTTTGAATTATCGCGTGAGACTTTCCAACAGGCAGAACGCATCGCCAAACGCCAAAATGCCGACCCCGCCAAATTGGTCGAAATTAAGCATAATCTTGCCGATATGGATCAAATCCGTTTGGATATGCGCCGCGCCTTGCGCACCTATGAAGAAATCTTAGAGATTATGCCCGAAGATGAACGGGCATATCGGGCGATTATCGACCTGCATTATAGCCAGGGTAATCAACTTGAGGCGATTAAAAATCTCGATAAGTTATTGAATCTTTTTGCCAAACATAAGCAAATCAACAAAATTGCCAAATTGCTCGAAGAATTGGTGCGTTCTTATCCTAATGATTTCGGTTTG
>PGTJ01000558.1 GCA_002794515.1 Phototrophicales bacterium | reverse complement strand
ATCTCAAACCATCGCCACGCCGTCCCGTTGGCGATGCCCCCAAAAAAGAGGATGACCCACTCAAAAATCTCAAGCGTGATGCCGATGGCGAGATCGATTTTTCGCAATTTATCAAATAATTTCGTACAAATTATCTGTATTCATTCCGAATATTCTACCCACAAAAATCGTGATTTTGCGGTATAATGATTTCATTACGAATACACAAGTTGAGTATAGGAATGAATATAGGTGTTATTTCAGATGTACATGGAGACTATCGGGCGCTAGAGATTGTTTTAGACAGATTGGATAACGTTCACCACGTTGACCATATTTTATGTGCTGGCGATTTAGTCGGGCGAGGACCTGAACAAAATCGTGTTGTATCTCTTATTCGTGAACGGCACATCCAAACTGTACGCGGCAATCATGATGAGTGGTTTTATGATTTATCATCGGAAAACGCTCATTTTCTCAAAACTTTGCCACTCGATTGGCGTGGCGATTTTGAGGGCGTGAAGATTTTTATGTGTCATGGCAAACCCGGGAGCAACCTGTGGGGATTATACCGTGACCATGTATCGAATACCTTGCTCGATATGATGCTCGGTTCGTTGCAGGTGGATGTCCTGATTACAGGGCATACCCATGTGCCGATGTTCGTGCGCGTCAAGCAGGGGTGTGTGGTGAATCCGGGTTCGATTTATACATTCAAGAGTTCGCGTGCCACCTCGCATACCTATGGGGTGTTGCGGTTGCCAGAGATGGCATTTGATGTATATGATGTGAATGCGGAAGTGGTACGCCCTGTGGCGTTTTGACCATCTGTTTCAATATTATTCATCATGATGAGGGCGCATAATTGCGCCCTATTTAGTCTACTTTAGGACGATACACATGGGTGATTCTGGTCTGGCACTCAAAGATATAGCCCGTCAAAAAATTCGTGATTTGGTGGATAAGTTTCGTCATGACCCATTGGCGACAACATATCATGAGGCACAAATTTATAAAGATTATGTGTTGCCCCTATTCGCCATACTGGGTTGGGATGTGAATAGTCGTGAAGTGACGATTGAGGAACGTGTTGGGCGCAAGCGGGCAGATTTTGGCTTTTATATCAAAACCGAAGCACGGGGTTATTT
>PGTJ01000088.1 GCA_002794515.1 Phototrophicales bacterium | reverse complement strand
GCTTCCGCCCATTCGGCACGGCGAAATGGATGCCATCGGCTGAATCGGCATTATTACTCGGTGTGCCACACGAATCGTTGCCCCATCATATCGATTTTGCCACTGCGCGCAACGAATTTTATCAACATCCGACGGCTCTTCCATCGGTGTATTCGGGGTCGATTAAACTGGATTTGCATCGGCGTGATTTCACCATCAATACCATCGCCATTCAACTCAGCCCACAATCGCACGCCAATCGCATCCTCGACTTTTACGGCGGGGTGAACGATTTGAATAACGGCGTGATTCGCGTCTTGCATAGCCTGAGTTTTGTCGATGACCCCACACGCATTTTACGTGCCATCCGTTTTGAGACCCGTTTGGGCTTCACCATCGAAGCGCGCACGGCGGAATTGATCCATGTCCATCGGGATATGTTACGGCGTATCACAGGTGAACGTGTCCGTAACGAATTGACCTTGCTCCTCAAAGAAGACTATCCAGAACGGGGTATTCAGACTGTGCATGAACGGGGATTATTAACCGCTATTCACCCCGATTTCGATTTTCCACCAGGGGCATACAACGACTTCATCGCCTTACGCGATGATGCGACCGCCCAATTTTGTCAATTTGCCGATTTGCCCCTTCACGATGTGTTCGCCGATGCACCCGAAAATCTCTACTGGTTGGTGTGGATGAAGCACCTCCATCCACAAGCGGTGACACGGGTGTGTGAACGGTTGCTCTTTGGGCAAAAAATCATCGCACAATATCGCGCTATTGCCGAGATCACCCATGACGGTGCCGAACTTCGTGCTGATGATACCTCGCCAAGTCGGATAGTCGCACGGTTAGATACGCTATCGGATTGGGGATTATTGGGATTGTGGATTAATGGACACCCGACCACCAAGCGGTATATCGAAACCTATATCACCACATGGCGACATGTGCAATCGGCAATCAATGGTGATACATTATTGGCGATGAATATCCCCGCAGGCAAGCATTACCGCGATATTTTATCGAAATTGCGCGAGGCACGACTGGATGGTATTACATATACCCAACGGGATGAATATGCGTATCTGGATATATTGCTCAGGCAGATGAATTTGCGTTAGGTGATGATTGTTAAAAATTCCCCTCTAGTCCATTTTGACGATTTTGGTCATAATAGAAAGTGTTCATGACGAACATATTGTATATCTAAAAACGTGATTGAACGTACTCAGGAGGTGCGCCCGTGGCAGTGGGTGATGAAAAACTCACACCGCGGCTGATTCGCCCCCTTATATCAATCTCATGACCCCTCAGCCCCTCAATTTGGGCTGATGAATTTGTTATAATGATGCACTCAGGACAAATCAGAGAAGAGGTATAAGGATGTTTAAGGCAGTCAGCCCAAAAGTCAATGTGAATCATGTCGAACAAGAGGTGCAAGAATTTTGGCGGTTGCACCGCATCTTTGAACGCACCATGACCGAACGCGAAGGTGGCGACAAATTCGTGTTCTATGAAGGTCCGCCAACCGCCAACGGGCAACCGGGCAGTCATCATGTGTTGGCACGCTCGTTCAAAGATATATTCCCGCGCTATAAGACCATGCGCGGGTATTATTGCTTGCGTAAAGCAGGTTGGGATACACACGGTTTGCCCGTCGAAATCGCCGTACAAAAAGAACTGGGCATCACCAACAAGCGCGAAATCGAGACGTATGGCATCGCCGAATTCAACAAAAAGTGTCGGGATAGCGTATTCCGCAACATCGCCGAATGGGAAAAATTGACCGATCGCATCGCCTATTGGGTCAATTTAGATGAGGCGTATGTCACCTTCACCAACGATTACATCGAAAGTGTGTGGTGGATACTCAAACAATTGTGGGATAAAAATCTCATCTATCGGGGTTATAAAATCGTCCCCTACTGCACACAATGTGGCACCCCATTGAGTAGTCATGAGGTGGCGTTGGGATACGATACGGTCAAAGACCCAAGTGTATTTGTGCGCTTCCCGTTACAAGACAAGCAAGGGGTGTATTTCTTGGTATGGACGACCACCCCCTGGACATTACCGGGCAATGTGGCGTTAGCCGTTGGGGCAAATGTCGATTATGTCCAAGTCGAGGGACCCGCAGGTGATGGAGAAGGCACAGAGCAACTCATCCTCGCCAAGTCGTTGATGGCTAAGGCGCTCAAAGATCCCGACAATTATCGGGTGGTCAAAGAGATGAAAGGCAAAGACCTCGTTGGTACGCATTACAACCCACTCTATACCTTTTTGCCTGTCGAAGGTCAAGATTACGCCTATGTCGTGGCGGGTGATTTTGTCAGCACAGAAGACGGCACGGGCATCGTGCATATCGCCCCTGCTTTCGGTGAAGATGATATGGCTGTGGGCAAACAGTATAACTTGCCCGTGTTGATGACCGTCAATAGCGAGGGCAAATTTATCGATGCTGTCACGAAATTTCGTGGATTGTGGTTCAAACATGCCGATCCCGAAATCACCCGCGATTTGCGTGAACGCGGTCTGATGTATAAAGTGGAACAATACGAGCATAATTATCCGTTCTGTTGGCGCGATAACTCGCCCCTGATGTATTATGCCCGCGAGACGTGGTATATCCGCACCACCGAATACCGTGAGCGCATGGTGGCTGGCAACCAGACCATCAATTGGGTGCCGAATCATATCAAAGATGGGCGCTTTGGCGATTGGTTAGATAATCTGAAAGATTGGGCGCTCGGTCGTGAGCGCTATTGGGGAACGCCACTGCCCATTTGGGTCGATGACCAAACAGGTGATATGCTCTGTGTAGGCAGTGTGGCGGAACTCAGCCAATTGACCGGGCGCGATTTGACGGGCTTGGAATTACATCGCCCCTATGTGGATGACATCGTTTTCCGCAATCCCAATGGTGGCGGAATGATGCGCCGTGTGCCAGAAGTCATCGATGTCTGGTTTGATAGTGGTGCGATGCCCGTTGCCCAATGGGGCTATCCACATCGAAATCAAGAATTGTTTGAAGAACAATTCCCTGCCGATTATATCTGTGAGGCGATAGACCAAACCCGTGGTTGGTTTTATACCCTACATGCCATCAGCACCATGCTCTTCGACCAGCCTAGCTTTAAGAATGTCATTTGTTTAGGGCATATCTTAGACGAAAAAGGGCGCAAAATGTCTAAGAGTTTGGGTAACATCGTAGACCCCTGGTCGGTATTGAATGAACATGGCGCAGATGCCTTCCGTTGGTATTTGTTCACTGCCAGCCCACCGGGCGAATCGCGGCGCTTTTCGGTTAATCTAGTCGGTGAGGTCATCAAGAAATTCTGGCTCACCTTATGGAACACCTATAGCTTTTTTGTCACCTACGCCAATTTAGACGGATGGACACCATCCACACCTGCTTCGCCTGTGGCGGAACGTGATTTATTAGATAGATGGGTGCTATCTGAATTGCACAACCTGACGCGCCGTGTGACCAATGGCTACGAAAATTATGATGTCACCGAAGCCACGCGACCTATTCAAGCCTTTGTCGAGGCGTTGAGCAATTGGTATGTGCGCCTGAGCCGTGCGCGATTCTGGAAGAGCGAAAAAGATGCCGACAAAATGAACGCCTATGCCACACTGTATGAGTGCTTGGTGACGGTCTCTAAACTCATCGCACCTGCCATGCCATTCCTCAGCGAGTCGATTTATCGCAATTTGGTGGCGGGCATCGATCAATCTGCTCCAGAGAGTGTGCATTTGGCGTGGTGGGCAGAATATGACGAAGCGCTCATCAACGAAGACCTGATGCGCGAGATGGATCTGGTACAACGCTTGGTTAGTTTGGGCTTGGCGGCACGTAACAACAATAAAGAGGGTGGTAAGAATGTTCCTATTGGGGTGCGTCAGCCATTACAAAAAGTCATGTTCGGCTTGCGCTCTGCCGATGAAGCCGATGTGGTGAAGAAATATGCCGACCTCATTTTGAGCGAATTGAATGTCAAGGGATTAGATATTTTAGATGCTGATGCACAACTGGTGACATATGCCCTTAATCCATTACCCGCTCAATTGGGCAAGAAGTTGGGCAAAGATTTTCCTAAAGCACAAAAGATGATGCGTGAGGGCGATGCACAACAAGTCAACGCATGGGCGTTGGCGCTCAAGAATGGGCAATCGATCACTGTGACGGTGGATGAAACGGCTTATGAGATCACACCAGAAGAATGTCAGGTCATCTCGAATGCCACCGAGGGCTATTCGGTTGGCGAAGAAAAAGGGTATCTGGCGGCGTTGGATGTGCGTATCACCCCTGAATTGGCGCAGGAAGGTCTGGCGCGGGAAGTCGTGCGACGCATCCAAACCTTGCGGAAAGATGCCGATTTCGACATCTCTGATCACATCGATGTGGTGTATGAAGCAGAGGGTAATTTAGCCAATGCCATCAACCAATTCGCCGATTATATCAAAGGCGAGACGCTCGCCAAGACATTGGTCGCGGGTAAAGTAGAAAATGGCTTTTATAAGGGCGAATATTTGCCCCATGACGACCCCAAGAAAGATGAATCGATCAAAGGTGAACGATTGATTTTGGGGGTCAGGAAGGTTTAAATCATGATATACGATGTGAGGGTGTATGATAATATGCGCCCTCACATCTCTCCAATTGATACAGATGTTTTGTGTACGAGGATAATCTATAATGGTTACACCGTCTAAAACTGAGATTGAAACGCTAATCGAATCACTCCCGGTTATCACAGCAGATGAATTTGAACGCTTATTATCACAACCTGAATACAAAAATGGCTTATTTGAACTCATTCATGGAGAGATTGTCGAAAAAATGCCGACTGAACGACATGGTTTCATTGTATTTAAGCTAATTTTGTTATTGGGTATGTATATTGAACGTACTAAACGCGGACGAGGGGTGACAGAAGTGTTACATCGTAGTCCAAATGATCCTTATAATGCCCGTCAACCCGATATTGCTTATTATCGAGATGCTAGTCGACAGATTGTTGAGGATGGGGCAGTCATGCATATGCCCGATTTAGCGATTGAAGTGCAATCACCAACTCAATCGCGCCGAGAAATGCGCGAAAAAGCCGATTATATTTTAAGAAATGGAGGCAAATTGGTGTGGATTGTTTATCCCAAACGGCGTGAAGTCGAAGTGTGTACATGGACGGGCGAATCGCTGGCGATTACCACGCTCAATGATCAAGCCATCCTCACTGGCGGAGACCTTCTGCCCGACTTCACATTGCCCCTCAGCGAGATTTTCCCTCCAAAAACCGATACACCCGCATCTGAATAACGGGTTATCTGCTCAACGGCGCTCATCCTCTAAATTTTCTGTAACTGTTTATAGCTATAACGGCATCCTGCGATTATACTGAAAATCAAAAGCCATTTATACCTGCATGGAGGGATATGTCACATGCGAAAAATCACCGCGTTTTTGATTATCTTGTTTGTGGGGATAATCCCCTTGTTCGTCACTTCCGCGCAAACAACCGAAGCCGAATTGTATGCCCGTGCCGATTCGCTTATTCGGAACATATTGCCGAATGTGGGTACGCTGACCAACGGCACGATTGTCGTGTTATCTCAGACAAATGATAGTGCATTGGGTTGTTCATTGGTGGCAGGCTATAATTTGGGTTATCCTGTCACACCGTATCAAATCCGTATGACGTATGATAGCGCCCCTCAAAATCCGATGACTGTCATATTATCATCCGACCCATATGTCTATGCCTTGTGCGATTTGCGCTTGCTCTCGGCACAATATGCTGTGAATACACCATCCAATTGGAGTAGTGGCTCATTGAATTGTTCGGCATCGGCATTTTTGGGGCGTGTCGCGCCGATTTATACCGAACCGAATACTGCTTCGACATATATCACCGATTTAAGCGCGGCTTCATTTGTGCCTGTGGTCGGACGCACCGCCGATACATCGTGGTATGCCCTCGATTTAGCTGGTCGGATTGTGTGGGCATCGATTAATCATGTGCAACTCAGTGGTGCAGATTGTTATCGCATACCTGTGAATACCCAATATCAAAATGTGGTATATGAACCACCTGCGAATAGTGTGAATGTCAGTTCGCCATCGGTCACGCCAACCTGTCAGTTATATGCAATTGATGCTCGAATTCGTTGGTCGCCCGGTTTATCTCAACCAGAAACAGGTGAGCGTGTCCGTTCTGGCGATGTGTATACAGTTGTCGGTGTGAGCAATGACGCTGATTGGCGACAAGTGGTGATGAAAAATGGTGAACTGGGTTGGGTTCATCGAAGTGTTAGCACATTACAAGGTGCAGGATGTTCAGCATTGCCTATTACATCAGAGAGTGTCACTGTGCCATTGGCTTCTGCGTGTCCGTTTGCCTATGCGGGTTATCTTGCACCCCGTCTGTTTGTGGGTGGACAGGCGCAGGTGATTGTGCAGGAAGGTGTCACTATTCGTCAATCTCCTACGCCCGATTCGGGTTTAGTCGCCAATGCGGCACGCGGGACTGTGTATAATGTGGTTGGTGGTCCGTTGTGTGGCACAGGTGTGATTTGGTGGCAAATTTCGTATCGTCAAGATAACGGCACATATTTGTATCCATGGATACCCGAATCAGATGTGAATCGGTCGACATCGCATTATCTGACACCAGTCACTGGTTTACGTGCCACTCGTTTCGCCGAAATTGCCCCCAGCAATGCCCTCGAAATTGGCAAGGTCGAAGCAGGTGGTCGTGTGGTCGATATTGCCTTTGCCCCAGATGGTTCACGATTTGCGATTGCCAATGGGGCAGATAACGCGGTACGTTTTTGGGGGAGTAGCAACGGGGAACGCACAGGTGAATCGCTCAATCATGATGCGTTGGCGCGGATGAGTTTTGTCGATTTCAAGGCTGATGGTAGCCTGATTGCGACAGGCGATTATTTGGGTGTGTTGAATATTTGGCAGGGCGGGGCGATTATTCGTACGGTACAAGCCCAATTACAACCTTTCTTCCCGATAGATTTTGCCATCAATCCCGATTGGTCATTGGTGGCGATTAGCGGATGTCTCGATGGTGATTTAGCCTCTGGTGGGTGTCGTTTGGGTGGGGTGCAAATATTCGACCTGAATACAGGTGCAAAACGCGCCGATTATTATGGGCAATTGGCATCGGTACGTGCCGTGTTATTTTTGGGGAATAATCGCCTGATTAGCGCCGCCGATGATAACACTGTTTGGGTGTGGGATGTTGCCACTGGCACATTCGCTCCATTAGCCATGACCACACAAGCAATCACCGATTTAGCCCTCACACAAGATGCAAACACCTTCGCTATTGCACATTGTGCGTCATTTGGAGACAACAATGGTGTTCGTGTGTGTAATAATGCCCGCGTCAGTTTATATGATAGCGCCAGCCTCGCTTTCAAAACGGATATAACGGGACCACGCGATCTGATTATCGCCGTGTCATTTAATCCGAGTGGGTCATTGATTGCCCTCGCCAGTTTAGATAATACCGTCACGCTCTATCAGACTACCGATGGTAAATTGGTCGAGACATATATCGGATATATCTATGGTGCGACCAGTGTCGCTTTTAGCCCCGATGGGAGCTTGTTGGCAACAGGTGATAACGCAGGCATCATGACTTTGTTACGTGTGCCTGTTCAATAAGATGGCATGTCATATCAAGGTTGGGCATGGGGAATGCCTAACCTTGATGGTGTGCTTTTTTCCATCATGTATTCATCATATCCCCACAATTTGGATGTAATATAATATATAGCTAACTTATGTAATTATGATATACTATAAAACATCTTGTTAATCGAGATTTCTTGGGATGATAACAAACCATGATGGATGAACAAAATAATCCTAAAGTAAAATTTATTGCTCAGATGTCTGGGCGGATTTTTCAGCGTGTGATACGTGGGCAGATTGATTATGATGCCGATATGAAAGCACTTCAGAAATATCGGGATATGGCAATACAAGAGAATGCCCCTGTTCAAGAGGCGGGTATCATGAATAATATGGCAATTTTGAACAGTTTTGCGGGTCATCTAAAATTGGCAGAGCAACAACTGATAGATTTGTTGGCAATTCATAAACGGCTCAATAATTTGTCGGGCATGGCGCTGGCTTATAATAATCGTGCTTTTTTCTTGGTCACATTAGGGCGCTATGACGAAGCACAAGCCATTTATACCGAAGCCCTCGCCTTCTGTGAGGCGCATCTTGAAGAAACATTCAGGAGTTATGCCCGTATTTTATCTGGATTAATGGCGGTGAGTTATATGCGTCAGCAATACGATAACATCCCTGCCTATTTCGCCAAAATAGAAGCCATCCAAGACAAATTGCTCGAAAACAATCGTCAGAATTATGCCAATATCATGACCGAAGTTTATCGCAACTTGGGCGAATATCACCTACATCAAAAAGATTATGCCCAAGCCCAAAGCATGATTCGGTTGGGTATGAGTTTCGCCACCGGGTTAGATTTGTCATTTGAATTAGCCGATTTATATTACACCCAAGCACATAT
>PGTJ01000769.1 GCA_002794515.1 Phototrophicales bacterium | reverse complement strand
CATGAAACCATGAACCACACCGCGATAAAAATCGACATCAGGATTGCCTAAAACCAACTGTGTTGGCGCATCCCAATCTTTGACGCCATGCCACACTCCATGGCTGACCACCACAGGCGTTTCCTTACGACGGCGATACGAAAACCCGCGCGGGAAAAACATGTTGGTGTTATAAAAAGAAGACTGCAATCGTGGATCAGGGACGTGCATTTTTAATGCATGGATATGATCCGCAATCGTATCTTCATACGGTAAAGTGTCATCGTCCAGCGTGATAACAAAATCGACCTGACGGTATTCTTTTTGAATTACCGAAAAAGCCCAGTTGCGACACGCGGGGCTTTTAGTAGCAACTAGCCTTTGAACAATAGGGGGCGCGTGATGAAAATCGCGTTGATCAATTTTGTG
>PGTJ01000832.1 GCA_002794515.1 Phototrophicales bacterium | reverse complement strand
GTGGTCTGGTTTGCCCACTTCGAGCAAACGCCCCCTGTCTATAATGCCGATTCGATCGGCTAATTCAAAGGCTTCTTCTTGGTCATGTGTGACCAAAATGGTGGTGACATTCAGGCGTTTTTGAATGTCGCGCAGATTTTGGCGTAATTGCCCGCGAATTTTTACATCTAACGCCCCAAATGGCTCATCTAGCAATAATACATCGGGATTTTGTGCCAATGCGCGGGCGACAGCTACCCGTTGTTGTTGCCCGCCCGATAATTGTGAAGGCAATCGATTCGCAAAATCTGTCATTTCGATAAGGGTTAATAG
>PGTJ01000847.1 GCA_002794515.1 Phototrophicales bacterium | reverse complement strand
GATCGTATCGAAGTCGATTATGCAGAACTGGAAAAAATCATCCAGCAATTGCGAGGGCGCAATGACCATCTCGATCAGCATTATAATCTACTGTTGAGCAAGTTACGCGATCTCGATGGCAATTGGGAAGGCAAGGCGGCAAATCAATTTTTCGATGAAATGGCAGATAAAACCCTGCCCGCCTATCGCCGTCTGATGCACGTTTTAGCTCAAACACAATCTGGATTGGCGCAGGTTGCCACAACCATGCGCGCCGCCGAAGAACAAGCAGGCAATTT
>PGTJ01000808.1 GCA_002794515.1 Phototrophicales bacterium | reverse complement strand
GGCGATGAGCGCCGTTTCGGGTTGGGGTGTGCTGGCATCGAAGCGCAAAAAGTCTAAATAGACCAAACTGGTCGGTTGTTGGCGGTTGAGTTCCACAGTAGTACGGCTAAAACTTTCGGCATCTGCCTGTTTGCGCGTCCACACATCACTTGGAAAATGACGGGATGGCACAAGTTGTTCGATATAATCAGAATCGGTCAATGGACGTGAATTGAGCAACACCAATACCCCAATACCAAGCAAGACTAACACCCCAATGCCCGCCAAGACAATGCGCACCTTATTTTTCATGAGAACACCTCTGTGTTTAATAGCACCCGATAAACATGACCTCATTAT
>PGTJ01000646.1 GCA_002794515.1 Phototrophicales bacterium | reverse complement strand
TCCCTGAACCCGTCCTCAAATTGATAGAAGCCTTTTCGCGCTTGCCGGGCATCGGACCGAAAACAGCCTCACGGCTGACTTATTTTTTGCTCCGCGCACCCGAAGAAGTTTCATCATCTCTCGCCGATGCCCTGCGCGATTTGCGGGCAAAAACGACTATGTGTGGCATTTGTTTTAATATCACCGTGCAAAGCCCGTGTCCAATTTGTGGCGATGCCAAACGAGATAATCAGGTAATCGCAGTGGTCGAAGAACCGTTGGATGTGTTGGCATTAGAACGGACAGGGATTTACAAGGGCAAATATCATGTTTTGCATGGGGCAATATCACCAGTGAATGGCATCGGTCCAGATGATTTGAAAATCAAAGAATTGATTAAACGGGTGGAGACAGATGCAATTTTAGAGGTGATTATTGCCACTAATCCCGGATTAGAGGGCGATGCAACAGCGATGTATATCCAACGTGAATTGATGGGGAAGGGTGCAAAAGTGACCCGCTTAGCGCGTGGCTTGCCAGTGGGTGGCGATTTAGAATATGTCGATGCTGTGACATTGACCCGCGCCTTACAAGGGCGAAGCGAGTTGTGAAATTAGTTGCAATTCAGCCCTTGACGGATGTGGTATAGAGATGATATATTATCGCACGCAATCGCGTACAACAAACCCTGAATAAACGGGGTATTGACAAAGCGAGAGGATAGGT
>PGTJ01000075.1 GCA_002794515.1 Phototrophicales bacterium | reverse complement strand
ATGGTGATGTGACCGATATCGACCCAGCCGAACTCGTCCCTGGCGACATTATCTTGCTCGAAGCGGGCAGTGTCATCCCCGCCGATGCCCGTTTGATCGAAGCCAATAGCCTATTGGTGCAAGAAGCATCGCTCACGGGCGAATCGCACGCCGTAGAGAAAAATACCAAGACGCTGGTCGGTGATAATATCGGCATTGGCGACAGACACAATATGGTCTTCATGGGGACATCCGTCACCAATGGGCGGGCGGTGGCTATCGTCACCGAGACAGGGATGAACACCCAACTCGGACGCATTGCCGAACTCATCCAAAGTGTAGATAACGAAAAAACACCGCTCCAACGGCGCATGGCACAATTGGGGCGTACCTTGTTTTTGTTGGCAATCGGCATCATCGTATTTGGCTTGGTGGTGGGCTGGTTGCGCGGAGTGCAATTAGATCAAGCCTTCCTCGCCGCGGTGGCGATTGCCGTGGCTGTCGTGCCAGAAGGTTTGCCCGCCGTAGTCACCGTCTGTCTGGCATTAGGCGCAAAGCGTATGTTGGTGCGTCGGGCGCTCATCCGCAAACTGCCCGCCGTAGAGACGCTCGGTTCGGTCACAGTGATTTGTTCAGATAAAACAGGCACGCTCACCGAAAATAAAATGACCGTCAAAGTGATCGATGTGGCAGGCACAACGCACGACATCACCAATATCACCCAAAAGAGCAAAAGCCTATTGGCGCTCGAATATCATACCTTCGAGACCCCCACCCAAGCCGAAGCCTTGCTCCTCGCAGGGGCAGATTTGTGTAATGATGCTCGCCTGCAACGAGTCAATGTGCCAAAAGCCGAATTGCGGGCGATGGGCGACCCAACCGAAGCGGCGCTGGTGGTGGCGGCGGCGCATTTTGCCATGTGGAAAGAAAATTTAGAAGATATGCTCCCGCGCATTGGCGAAGTGCCATTTTCATCGGAACGCAAACGGATGGCGACCATTCACCAAATCAACCCTGCTTATCAACCCGATGGTATCGGTGCAACGCATCTACACACCATCCTCAAAGCCATCAATACCCCATATATTGCCTTTGTGAAGGGTGGGGTCGATAGCATGGTGGATGCCTGTGACCGTGTGTGGGAAGATGGACAGATAAAATCCCTTACGCCCGATTATCATCAACGGATTCACAGCAAAAATGACGAACTGGCATCCAGTGGCTTGCGCGTGCTGGGTGTGGCATTCAGACCGATGACCACACTGCCCGATGACTATACCCCAGAGACGATTGAAAATGGTCTGATTTTCGCGGGGATGATTGGCATGATAGATCCCCCCCGTCCAGAGGTCAAACAAGCCGTTGCCGAATCGCATCAAGCGGGCATCCGTGTGGTGATGATCACAGGCGATCATCCGCTCACGGCGTTGACCATTGCCAAAGAGTTGGGCATCACCCAAACCGATAACATCCTCACAGGGGCAGAATTGAGTAACATGTCCGAAACACAATTACAAACGGCGGTGCGTGATGTATCGGTGTATGCGCGGGTATCGCCTGAACACAAATTGAACATCGTTCAGGCGTTGCAAGCCAATGGGCAAATCGCCTCTATGACGGGTGATGGTGTGAACGATGCCCCTGCACTCAAACGTGCCGATATTGGTGTGGCGATGGGCATCACTGGCACCCCTGTGACCAAAGAAGCCTCGGATATGGTCATTTTGGATGACAATTTCGCCACCATCGTCAGCGCCGCCCAAGAAGGGCGCACCATTTATGACAATGTGCGGAAATTCATCAAATATATCCTCGCCAGCAATATCGGCGAGGTGATCACCCTGTTCATCACGCAGTTACTCGGCAAACCGTTGCCTCTGAATACCATTCAAATTTTGTGGATGAATCTGGTCACGGATGGATTGCCTGCATTGGCATTGGGCGTGGAGAAGGGCGAGCCGAATAACATGAAGCGCCCGCCCTATAACCCCAAAGAGGGCATTTTTGCGCGTGGCTTGGGCGGGTATTTGCTCCGCGTTGGGCTGATTGTCGCCTTTGTCTCGTTAGCGGTGGTGTTTATTGTGCCATCCCCAGACGGTGGTGATGCTCGCAACACCGTTTGGAGTACGATGGTCTTCACCACACTCACCCTTTCGCAAATGGGTCATGCGTTAGCCATTCGTTCTGAGCGCGAATCCATTTTCAAAATCGGCTTTTTTGGCAATAAATTCATGCTCATGGCGATTGGCGGGACAGTTTTGCTCCAACTGGTGCTGATTTATGCCCCGTTTGCCAATGATTTCTTTTATACCGTGCCATTAACACTCGGCGAATTGGCATTGTGTTTCGGATTAGCTATTCTCACCTTTTTGGGTGTGGAATTCGACAAATGGTTTTTTGTGCGCCGTAAACGCCAACATAGCAGATAACCGCTTGCATATCACGCTCAGACTCGGTACACTTGCACAGGGTATGATAACACTTAGCACACATCATGCCTTGTGTTTGTTAAAATTAGAAAATTTTTCATATTCTATATACATCCAAAATCGAAATTCGTGATAATATGGACTATGTAACTGTTAACCAATTGTAAAATAGGTTGGGCGTTTATGCGGATTTTGCTAATCTCTGATATTCATGCCAATTATGTGGCATTTGAGACGGTACTCAACCATGCCAAAGGGCAGTGGGATTATGTATGGTGCTTGGGGGATGTGGTCGGATACGGTCCCGCGCCTAATGAATGTGTGGATAGATTGAAAGAATTGCCCCATTTATGCTTGGCAGGCAATCATGACTGGGCGGCGCTCGACCGTTTAGATATTCGCACCTTCAACCCCGATGCCCGTCGGGCGGCGGAATGGACACGCGAAACCCTCACCGATACCAATACCCGTTGGCTCGAAGCCTTGCCTACCACCTTCGTCATCGGGCAATATACCCTCGTTCATGCCAGCCCCCGCGAACCGATTTGGGAATATATTCTCGAATCGATGATCGCCGCCCTCAACTTCCCTCATTTTGAAACACCCTATTGCTTTGTTGGACACACCCATCAACCGGTCATTTATCAGATGTTGAGCGACACGGGCGAGACCGAAACACACCGTCCTGTCTATAATGAGCCGATTTTGCTCAATGGGCATCGCCTGATTATCAATCCGGGCAGTGTGGGGCAACCGCGTGATACCGACCCGCGTGCCGCTTATGCCATCCTCGATTTTGAAAAAGGCACATTTGAACATCGCCGTATTGAATACAATATCGCCGAGACACAACGCCAAATGCGAAATGCGGGTTTGCCAGAACGCCTCATCGCCCGCTTAGAACACGGCTGGTGATAAATTGCTTGCATCCTCAAAAACTGCCCCATGATGACATCGTGGGGCAGTTTGTTTTATCTCCCTATTTTTAGAACAAATTATACCAATTCTCTAATAAACCGCACTTTTGATTATAACATTTGTTGACTTTATGCGAATTTTTGGTCTATGATATATCTATCGGAGGATATATATAAAGGATATGACCATGCAAAAAATTACACCTTGCCTATGGTTTGATCATCAAGCCGATGAAGCCATGACACGCCTCATATCGATTTTCCCCAATAGCAAAATCACCACCATTAAGCGTTATCCCGATGTCCCGCTTGATATTCCCATGCAGAATATGGCGGGGAAGGTGTTAACAGGCATTTTTGAATTGGACGGATATCAATTCATGTGCTTGGATGGTGGACCTGTTTTCAAATTTAATCCGTCTATCTCTTTCTTTGTCAATTGCCCAACAGCAGAACAAACCGAACAATTATGGACGATATTTTCAGAGGGTGGTGAGGTGCTGATGCCGTTTCAGGCATATCCATTCAGCGAAAAGTTCGGTTGGCTGAATGACAAATATGGCTTGTCTTGGCAAGTCAATCTGAGCGCACATCCACAAAAAATCACCCCCTATTTGTTGTTTGTGGGTGAACAATGTGGCAAGGCAGAAGAAGCGATTCAGTTTTATACATCTCTATTTGACCATTCGGGTGTTGACCACATCATTCACCATGATGCCAATAACATGGGCGAAAAAGAAGGCACGGTTCAACAGGCGCTATTTCGGCTGAATAATCAGGAATTCCGTGCGATGGATAGCGCCCTCGATCATCAATTTGCCTTCAATGAAGCCATTTCGTTTTATGTGGAATGTGAGACACAAGACGAAGTAGATCATTTTTGGTATAAGCTGTCGGCGCATCCCGATTCAGAACAATGTGGTTGGCTAAAAGATAAATTTGGCATTTCGTGGCAAATCGTCCCCAAAATTTTGGGCGAATTGATGACCGACCCAGATCCCATCAAAGCCCGTCGTGTGACAGATACCATGCTTCAGATGAAGCGGATAGACATCGAAGCCCTCAAAAAGGCATATGTTGGATAATACAGCAATCGACCTGCCCCATGAGTGTGGGAGCAGGTCGGTTTTTTATCCCCAAATGCCTGCACACAACTTGGGTATGTTGTGCGCTCGCCATGCTGATATGCCACGCGGTAAATCATCGATGACGAATGGCGGAATATCATAGGTAGGGGCATCACACACATTGCCGTTCACCACTGCATGGAATACGCCTTCCATCGGCGCGACTAAATCGGGCATGAATTGGTTAATCGTATTATCCGCTTGTAATTGGGTCATGTTGCAAGTGGGGTTGTCATCCTCACAGCCTTCACCATCTTCTATACCGATGTAATCAACACCTTCATTCCAGATGATATTGCCACGAATCTGTAAATCTTCATCAGCAAATACTACATCAGGCAAGCCAGAACCGACTTGCGAATCGCCTGAATAAGGCGCAGGAATCCAGAAGTGTTGATAGGCGCTGGGGCTTCCCCACAGGATATTATTGTAGATATATACATGCTTATTGGGGATGCGGACATAATTATTCCCATCATCGACTGCCGTTGTCCCCCATCCGCCCGATGCGAGGTATTCAGCACAGCGCTCACGCCCTTCATCCCCCACCTGACCATCACACGATCGCCCGCCATACACCACTTCTACCAGATGGCTTCGCGCTCCAACATGCCACAACGTATTATATGCCACCACGACATTATATCCACCTTGTACCCCAATCCCCGCGCCATAGGCATTTGCCACCACATTATTCACAATTTCGATGAAATAGGCTTCGTAGTGAATCCACGGCGGGGTCATAAACTGAAACCCTGTGCCTTGTCCTGCGCTGAACCCGCCATTGCCACAATCATAAAACGCATTGCCCTCTATGCGGATATACGCAGAACCCCCTTTGACATATCCGCACCAGTCGCCCGCGTTATGAATACGATTATTCAAGATATGCCCATATTGCACAGCGACAAAATCCAGCGCGTTATCCCATGCGCCACTCATATCACTATTCTCGATATAGATATATTGTGATTGATTCACCTTGAGCGTCTCTTGGGCATGATATGTATCGGGGTCTGCACCAACCATCCGTACATCGCGGATGAGCAGATATTGGCATAATTCACAATGAAAGGCATCTGCTCCATAGCTGATGCTCAGATCTAAAAAGTAGATATATCGCGTGTCGTAAATATTGACATTGCCCGCCAAAATGGTGCTATCTGCGCCTGCGCCCTGAATGATAATCGGTGCTTCGTATGTGCCATAGCGCGATTCCCAGTAGTATGGTAATAAATTTTCGGGATATACCCCCTCTGCCAAATGGACATGATACCCTGTGGTGAGCATTTCGCCCATCGGTATCATGCGCCATGCCGTCGCCAGTGAGCGCAGTGCCGTCTGGGGAGATAATCCATCGTGGTTATCATCGCCCGTTGTTGGATTGACGAAAATATCGACGACAGTCGGCTCGCCGATGTCGTATGGCGATGTGGCAAATCCCGTTTGGGCTGAGGCGTTGGGTGACTGTGATAATCCGATGACCAATAACACTATGAGGAGAAGTGGGTAACGCATTGTGAACATTGATCGCTCCTTGTGCAAAACACGGTTGTTATATTGTACGTGGTGATGCCAAACAGATGGCATTTGGCACTATTCAATTAACTACTCTGAATTGGTCTTAAGCATTGGCATGGCTCTGGGGTTGGCGCATCAATAAGATGACGGCGATGAGCGATAACACTGCCCCAAAGATGAACGGTGCAGATGCCCCAAATCCTGTCCAGTTGCCCAATCCTTGCCAGAGGATGCCTGCGATAAAGCTGGCGGGCAACGCCAAAAAGCCGATAAGACCGTTATAATAGCCATACGCCGTCCCACGTTGTTCGCTGGGGATGATGTCGGCGACCATCGCCTTCGCTGTGCCTTCGGTGGCGGCATAATATAATCCGTATAATCCATAGAGCAACCAAATTTGTGTGCCAGTTGTCGTCAGCGCAAAGCCGATATACAGGCAGGCGTATATCGCCCAGCCACCAATCAGCACACGCCTGCGCCCAATTTTGTCGGATAAGCGCCCTAATGGGCTAGAAAACACGGCATATATCAGATTGAAGGTGAGCAACATCCCCAAAATTTGGGCGATATTCAACCCGCGTTCTTGCGCCAACAAGATGATGAACGCATCGGACGAATTCCCTAATGTAAAAATGCCGATAATCCATAAAAACGATTTGAAATTGGGATGCAAGGCGCTCCATGTCAGGCGCGGGGATTGCTCTGATGACTTGGCAACACGCACTTCTTTGGCGAATGTGGCTAAGATAATCACCGCCAAAAATGCAGGAAGGATGCTGATGAGTACCAGTGTATGAAAGGCGTTGATGCTCAATTCGGTCGCTTGTGCTTGGATGATGAGGATGACCATCAGCGCAATGCCGATGCCCACAAATGCCCCTGCCGTGTCGCTGGCGCGATGAATGCCAAAGGCGATGCCACGATGATGTTCATCGGTGCTATTGGCGATCAGCGCATCGCGTGGAGATGTGCGGATGCCTTTGCCTGTGCGGTCGGCGAAGCGAATTGCCAAAACACCACCCCAGCTACTGACCACATAGAAGAACGGCTTGGCGAATGCCGATAGCGCATAACCGGCTGTGGCTAACCATTTGCGGTTATCTAATTTATCCGAAAGCCACCCCGAAAATCCTTTCAGAAAACTCGATGTCATCTCGGCAATGCCTTCTATCAGCCCGATGATGGCGGTGGATGCCCCCAAGATATTGGCGAGGAACAACGGCAACAGATTGTTAATCATCTCGCTGGAAATATCCGTCAGAAAACTGGTGATGCTGGTCGCCCACACATTGCGCGATATTTTCGGGCGGTTTGTTTGGTTCATGATGTTCTCTTTTTGACGTTGGTAAAGTTTTGTAGCTAACGTTACATGATATAACATTATACCTTGATTGTTAATTATGGCGCGAGATGCTCAAAGCATCTCGCTAATCGCCATAAAGCACGCTACAGGTGCTACGGGTGATACGCCTACACCACAAAATCAGGCAAAATTAGCCCCTTCAGTGGGCTTCAGCAATCGGATAGCCATCGGCTTTGAGCCGATGGCGAGGCTTAAACCCTATTTTATAATCTATTTCAGCTCCAGCGCCTTTTCTGCCACCACGCGGTTGAGTAGGGCGATGAAATCGGCTAGGGGCATTGCGCCCAAATCCTCATCCGTCCGTAGGCGCACACTGACCGTGCCATTTTCGATATCTCGGTCGCCAACAATGCACATATACGGGATGTAGTCTTCACGCGCATCGCGGATTTTCTTTTGCATTCGCCCCTTGCCCGCATCCACTTGGGCGCGGAAACCATATTTTTTCAATTCCGCCACCACCTGATAGGCGTAGTCGTTATGCGTATCGGCGACAGGGATGAGCATCACCTGTATGGGCGCGAGCCATGCGGGGAATTCGCCCGCGAAATGTTCGATGATGATGCCGATGAAGCGTTCCATACTGCCGAATGGCGCACGATGAATCATGATCGGGCGTTGGCGCGTGTTGTTTTCATCCACATATTCCAATTCAAACCGTTGGGGTAGGTTATAATCGACTTGTACCGTCCCCAATTGCCACTCGCGTTTGAGCGCATCGCGGAAGATAAAATCGAGCTTAGGACCATAAAATGCCGCTTCGCCTTCTTCTACCGTGTGTGGCAATCCCAATTCTTGACATGCTTGGATGATGGCATTGGTGGCTTGTTCCCATAATTGGTCATCACCGACATATTTTTCGCTTTTCGGATCGCGGATGCCGACACGGGCGCGGAAATCGGTCAATCCGAGCGAACTGAATACATATTGAATCAGTTTGACCACGCTGATGAACTCGCCCAACAATTGACTGGGCGTGACGTATAAATGGGCATCATCCACCGTGAAGCCACGTACTCGCGTCAGCCCGTGCAACTCGCCACTTTGCTCATACCGATACACCGTGCCAAATTCAGCGAGGCGCAGTGGTAAATCTCGATACGAGCGCATTTCGCTTTTATAAATCATGCAGTGATGCGGGCAGTTCATCGGCTTGAGCAGAAATTCTTCATCATCCACCTGAATCGGCGTATATTGGCTATCTTTATAATAGGGATAATGCCCAGACGTTTTATACAAATCCAATTTGCCGATATGTGGCGTGACAACGGGACTATACCCGTTATCAATTTGCACTTGGCGCAACCATCGCTCAAGTGTATCGCGCAGGATTGCCCCTTTGGGCTTCCATAATGGTAGACCTTTGCCGACCAACGGGTCAATCACGAACAACCCAAGTCGCTCACCGACCACCCGATGATCCCGTTTACGCGCCTCTTCGAGCCGATGCAGATAATCTGCCAATTCTTCAGGCGTTTCCCATGCCGTGCCATAAATCCGCGTGAGTTGTTCCCGATTTTCATCGCCACGCCAATATGCCCCTGCAATCGGCTTGAAGGTGATGCTGAACGCATCGGGGTTGATTTCTTTGGTATTATTCACATGCGGTCCACGACATAAATCGGTGAATTTGCTCTGCGTATAAAAGGTGATGGTGCTGGCAGGGGCGGCGATTTCTTCGCCCATCTCATTCACCCGTCCATTGACCAAATCGTCTATCAGTTCCAGTTTGAATTTCTGATTGGCGAATTGGGCGCGGGCTTCTTCTGGCGTGACTTCTTTGCGGATGAACGCATGATTACCCGCGATGATTTTCTTCATGCGTTTTTCCACCCACTTCAGATCCTCTTCGGTGGGGGATTGTGGCAACAAAAAGTCATAATAAAAGCCGTCTTCGATGGGCGGACCAATGGCAATTTGGGCATCTGGGAAGCGCTCTAACATCGCCTCTGCCATGATATGCGCCAAACTATGGCGAATTTTATATAATTGCGTCTCTTCATATGGTACAGACATATCCGTTACTCCTCTGTGATGATGAACCAGAATAAAACATCCCCTTACACACACAAGGGCGGAAGGGGATGTTGATGATTATCTGCATCTCATCTTTGCCCGTATGTGATCTGAGACGGGCAAAGCACGACCAACCTCACCCGTTCATGGTGTGGTGGTTGTGGTTGTCAATTGGATTTTGGCATGATATTGCATTATAAAATCCTGAAAAAGGTTACATTGACATTTTCACTATAGCATAGTCGGTTTATTTTTTCAACATGTGATGATATTAATTTTATCGTGCTTGCTTGTCTCTTTATTCGAGTTACTCGAAAAAAGCATCTTCATGAAAATTTCATAATTTCTTTTTACACGCAGTCTCTAACTTGTGATAGTATGATGT
>PGTJ01000775.1 GCA_002794515.1 Phototrophicales bacterium | reverse complement strand
GGGGAAAATGTGCCGATAACCGGTGTCATCAGACGGTTTCAGAAATTGCGGTCGGATAAATGGGGCTTCACCATCGCCATCGGCGCACAAGGCATTGTCACCTTTTTGGCACAATTGTTATTTCAATTAGGGCGCGTTGAGGTGCGTTTCGCCAAAGATTTGGAGGAAGCACTCGACATTTTGTATCGCGTGTATCCCGATTTACGGGATGGATTATCCGAATAAAATCGGGGTTATCGGGATGAGATTATGCCCAATGGGTATGCTATAATGATGCCTCAGGTTGATTGACATCATTAAAGGATACCCATATGGCATATTTTTGGCATGGCGATGCCAGCACAATCGCCCAAGATCAAGCAGGAATTCACGCTTGTATCGCACAGCTCGACCAGCCGC
>PGTJ01000005.1 GCA_002794515.1 Phototrophicales bacterium | reverse complement strand
TTATTATGATGATAGATACGATGACAGACGGCGCAGTTCATCGAGCAAAAGACGGTCGTCATCTAGTCGCCGTTCTAATTCGAGCAGTCGCGGGCGGAGCAGTAGCCGAAGCACCAATCGTAAAAGCCTGCCGAGTGCTTTTGGTGGTCGTAAAACAGATGCAGAAGCTCGTGTCGAGCGAATCACATGGTTTTTGATGGTGTTAGTCTTTGGTGTGATTTACTTCTTGCCCGATGGCGCAATTCCTGCTCCGTTCATCCCATTTGCGGGTGGTGTGATTTTGCTCGGATCGGGGTTGTATCAATATGCCAAACGCTGGCGTGTTAGCCCAACGACATGGATTGGTGGTACAATTTTATTGATTGGCGCAGTCGCCAATTTCACCGTCATGCCCAATTTTGATATGTATGGTGTCACCTTGTTGACCTTTGCGGGTGTCATCGGCATCGGTTTATTGACCAACGAGACATAATTGATAGTGCAGATAAGGGTGATAAACACAACTTTATCATCATAAACACTATGATTCGAGGCGCAAATGATTGCGCTTTTATGATATTTATATCCCATAGGTTTATCGTAAGTGTATTTATGCGGGACACAAAATTATGACAACCGAGATTAGCGAACGTATTACTGTCGAAGACATCCGCAAATTGGCACTCCCATTGGGGACAAAAGTGGTGGTGGGCGAAGGGATGCTCAACCGCCCTGTGAGTTGGACAACAGTGGTTTATCCGAATGATAAAATCGCCCATAAGTCGATTCAGGTGAATGAGATTATTCTGTTGGCATCGCCAGAAGGCAATGGCGCACGTCTCACCACAGATGCCGATGTGGTGCGATGGGCATCGGACTCATCTGCCTCTGCGGTTATCCTGAGCGATACCCCATCGCCAACCGCCATCGCCGAGGCGAAAGCCTATGGCATCCCTGTTTTACAATTGCCGCCCAATAGCCGTGCGCGATTAGTCGAAAAAGCTATCATCAGCCTATTGGTCGATCGCAAGGTGCAAGTTGAACGGCGTGGCACACAAATCTATCGGCAATTGACGCAAATTAGCTCGCGCAATGAGGGGATGCCAGAACTCATCTCGACAATGGCGCGCCTGACTAATAAATCGGTGGTCATTCAAGATAAACGCTTACGGATTTTGCACAGTTCTGTCCAGCCCGAATTTGTGTCGTATTGGGAAGAGATTGAGATTTTCCTCAAAAAATTAGATAACCTGCCCATCGAATATCAAGATCGTCACCGTGTGAGCGAAGTAGACGACTCGGTGCAGATGCAAGCCTTGCCCACGCCGGGCATCGCCCGATTGGTATCGCCAGTTATCACCAGCGACATCGGACGTGGATATTTGTCTATCATCGGGCGCGATACCGAATTAGATGATATTGACCTGTTGGTGGCAGAACATGGCGCGGCGGCGTGTGCCTTAGAAATGGCGAAACAAAAAGCCGTCAGCGATACCGAGAAACGTTTGCGTGGCACATTTTTAGACCGACTGCTCATCGGCGATGTCAGCCAACAAGAGGCGATTCGGCAAGGTGAGCGCTTTGAACACGATATGACACAAACACATATCGCTATCGTCTTGGCGTGGCATGATAAATCACCAAATGCGCCGTCTAACCGCCGATTAGAGACCATCATCAACACCGTGATTAATAATCAACGGGCGAAAGCACTGGTTTGGCAACGGGAGCGCGAAAATGAGGTGTTGGTGTTTCATGCCACCGACCACGAAAATCCCATTGACCATAGCACCAAATTGGCAGAGGCTTTTGCCTCAGAAATGCATCGTCAATATCCGCATCATAAATTGGCGATAGGCTTGGGGCAACCCGCCCGCGAAATCAGCCAATGGCGCATTAGTTATCGAGATGCCGTGCAGGCATTAGAATTGGCAATACGCCTTCAGACCGATACCCCGTTGTATATCGGCGATTTAGGAGTGTATCAGCTCATTCTCAGCCTATCTGACCGCGAGAAATTGCTCGAATTCACCGACCGCACACTGGGCGCGTTGATTGATTATGATATGCGTCAGCACGCCGATTTGCTTAAAACACTCGAAGCATTTTTTGCCTGTCATGGCAACCTCAGCCAAACCGCCGAGATGTTGATTGTGCATCGGAATACATTGTTATATCGCATGAATCGTATCAATGAAATTGCAGGGATCGATCTCAATCGTCCAGAGACACGCCTCGCTTTGCATTTGGCACTCACAATTCGCCGTTTATTGGCGCTCAATTAACCCGTTTGATGGTGATGGTCTTATTGGTATGATATAGATGGGGTACAATAAGACCCATCCTATATCCTATTGAAATAAACACTTTTTGAAAGGGAATATCTCATGCAATATAGACGTTTAGGTGACTCTGGCATGAAAGTGAGCGCTGTCTCCATTGGTGGATGGATTAATTTCGGCGAGGGCAAAGTCGCCGAAGATAACGCCCGCGCCGTTGTCGAAAAATCATATGAAAGTGGCATCAATTTTTTCGATTTAGCCGATGTATATGGGCGTGGTGAAGCCGAAAAGCAGATGGGCGCTGTCCTCAAGCAATATCCACGCCACACACTGGTGATTTCCACCAAAGTGTTTTGGCCCATGAGCGATGATATTAACGATAGAGGGTTATCGCGTAAGCATATTTTTGAGAGCATCGATAAAAGCCTCAAACGCCTACAGACCGATTATATCGATATTTACTTTTGTCATCGTGCCGATCCCGAAACCCCGATGATCGAAACCTGTCGTGCCATGAACGATCTCATCAATATGGGCAAAGTGTTGTATTGGGGGACATCGGAATGGGAAGGGTATCAGATTTTAGAGGCATACGAAATTTGTAAACAACATGGTTGGCATTTGCCCAAGACCGAACAACCACAATACTCCATGCTCTACCGCGAACGGGTCGAGAAGACCATCTTGCCCGTGACTCGCTCACGTGGGGTGGGGTTGGTGCCATGGTCGCCATTGGCGCAAGGCATGTTGACTGGCAAATATGATGATGGCATTCCCGCCGACTCGCGTTTTAGTCGTGAAGAATGGGCAAAAAATCGTTATATGAATGATGCCAATATTCGTAAAGTCAAGGCGCTTAAACCAATTGCCGATGAATTGGGCATCACACGCGGTCAATTGGCATTGGCGTGGTGCTTGCGCGAAAGTGGTGTGAGCAGTGTCATCACAGGCGCGACACGTCCAGAACAAGTTGTCGAAAATGTCAAAGCGGCAGAGATTAAATTGTCCGATGATGTCATCACCCAAATCGAAGGCATTTTGAATAGCTAAACATTGGGGCTATCATTTGGGAGACGATATACGAGGCTAAAGCCTCTAATCGTCCCATACAAATACAAGATATGCTTTAAGGATTGTACTGGCGGATTGGCGCCTAGCGCGTATATCCGCCATAAACACAGCTACATCTTTATTCCACAACATCAATCTGCAAGCTATATTCCCCTGCTACATCTTCAAATGAATAGAAGATGCCATTCCGAACACGAATCAGGTATACGCTGTCATAATATAAAGTGACTTCATATACCACTTTGCCGGGCGCAATGCTATTAATATTGGCGATGTTCGTGTCGGGCGATTCAAATGCCTCGCCGACAAAATCGAATGCGGGTGCATAACCGCCGTTCAGACTGGTTAAGGTGATGCGGATGGTCTGGTTGGCGGTGGCTTGATAGCGATATACTTGCTCATATTGTTGTGGATTGTCAAACACACCCGTGACTGGCACACCCACTTGGAGCATCGGTGTTTCGGTTGCACGTAGTGATAGCGTGAAGGTGCTCACTTTGCCGATAATATCGTCTGGGCTGTAATATGTCGCCCGCGATACACCGATGAAATATGTTCCCTGATTCACGGCACGTAGCGGGTCGATGACCAATCTGCCAGAATTTGATCCGTCCATATAATTAATCGTGCTTGCACCCGTCACACTGAATCCAGATGGTTCATAAACGGTGACGCTAATCGGTTGGCTTTCTGTGGGTTGTTCACCGACCAAATTGAGCAAATCACGCATATTGGCATCGAAGCTGTAATACAGCACGGGGGTATTATCATCTAACGTGCCAGATACCGATGAACCGATTGTGATAGGTGTGACAGGTGATTCTTCAATTGACAAAGTGGCTTGAATTTTTTGTCCGGGTTCTAAGATTGGTGTATCGGGCATTTCGGTGTATAAACTCACACGAATTTGGTATGCCCCATCGATGAGATTGGTGATAATCGGGTCGACCACATACCGACTACTGGCAGGCGGGATATAAGATGAATAAAATGAGTTGCCGAGCGGTGCGCGTACATCCATGTTGATATTCCAATTGCCAGCAGGGGCGTTAGTGACATCCACCACCGCTCGTGTGATTGGTGATGATACACTATTGCTCATCAAGATGAAAAAGGCGACAGGATTCTCGTTACTCAGTTCAAAATTCGCTGGTTGGTTCGGGGCGACCACAGGTACTTGTACTTGTTCAACCACCAGTTCATAAGTCCCTGTTGAGCCTGTTGCGTTGGGGTCGCAACAACTGCTAGCGGTGATGGTATACGCCCCTGTTTGTGGCAAAACAACAGGACCAACTAGTGCATTTCGGTTGCCACCACTATCATCATCGCTATACAAAAAATTACCTTGTGGGTCGAATAGGGTTAAATAGCTGTCGAGGGTCATCTCGCCTGTGCCATTCATGCGAGCCAGAATCGTATCGCCCTGATTCCCATTGAATGTATATGAAACGCTTGGGTTGTTTTCGTTGATTTCTCCTGTAACCACTTGTCCATACGAAATTGTTTGTTGTGCAAATACAGTGAAGGGCAGGGTGAATACTGCAATGAGGATCATCATCCCGATAATCCATATCCGTTTATTGAACATACAATTGCTCCTTTGGTGAGATGAAAAAGTAACTCTATTCATCGTACCACAAAATTCGTGCTGAAATACTACATTGACCACCATCGTTTGCTATGCTATACTCGTAATTACGGTCACTGATAGTTGGAAAGATGGCCGAGCGGTTTAAGGCGTTGGTCTTGAAAACCAAAGTAGCATTCCGTGCTACCGTGGGTTCGAATCCCACTCTTTCCGCAGATTAACAACCGTATATGGGGAGGTGCCAGAGTGGACGATTGGGGCTGCCTGCTAAGCAGTTGCACCGCTAATAGTGGTGCCGCAGGTTCGAATCCTGTCCTCCCCGCATCATGACCAAAAATCGGCAGTGTTCACTCCTGCCGATTTTTGATTCGATTATGTTAAACTTTTATGAATTTTGCCCAAATCACTAGCGAAAATCGTAAAAGTGGTTATAATCTAATATTAGCGCAAACCTCAGTAGTCAAAACTAATAATCCCCCTCTTATGGGTGATAGTCGTAACGCTGAGAAGACGCTACTCTGTTACACAAATATTGTAAGTCTGATATTTGGGTCTGCAAAGTACGTTTTAACGACTATCACGCAGGTTGAATCCCAAAAAACGAATGTAATTGACTCTCTTGCCCGCATCTGTCAGGATGATGATGTATTTTGGGCGTTATTGATTTTTCCGACTCTGGTCGTGATGAAGAGGAGAACTTTCTTATGGACTGGCAACATTATATCAATTTAGAAGGTGATATCCCATGGCGATGTGGCTGACGGCGCGTACACGGAAATATAGCGGGGTATTGCTCGCCTTGCCGAGTGTACTGTGGCTCGTTTTATTCTTCCTCTTACCCCTGGTCATCGTGTTCGTGTTCAGTTTTATGACACGTAGCACAAGTGTGACGGGTGTCACCTTGCCGTTTACATTATCATCATATGAACGCGCTTTCAATGTCTTTGATGTGATATTGATTCGTTCTTTGCGAATTGCGCTGTTCACCACGCTCATTTGTCTTGTCATTGGCTATCCGATAGCCTTTTATATCCGCACACGCAAAACCGTATTGGGGCGGAATATCGCCTTGTTTTTGATTATTTTGCCCTTCTGGACGAATTTCTTGGTACGCACCTATGCGTGGCAAGTGTTGCTCAGCGAGAACGGCACGATTAACGGCTTTTTGCGTGGGATAGGTATTTTGGCACAAGGCGAATCGTTGCAAATGCTCCAAACCGAAGGAGCAGTGTTACTCGGCTTGGTTTATGGCTATTTGCCCTTCATGGTATTGCCCATTTATGCCTCATTGCGCCGTTTCGATTTTCGCTTGGTCGAAGCCGCCAATGATTTAGGCGCACGCGATTTACAAGTCTTTTGGCGCATTATCGTCCCGATGACCTTGCCGGGCATCATCGCAGGGTCTATTTTGGTGTTTATCCCTGCCATTGGTTCGTTTGTGACACCCGATATGCTTGGTGGCACAAAAACCCTGATGATAGGCACACTCATCGGCGATAAATTTGAGCGCGACAGACCGCTTGGTGCGGCACTTTCGATGATTATGATGGGCATGGTTTTAGTGGCACTCGTTATTTATGCTTGGGGCATGAGGAAGGAATCGCAAAACAATGGCTAATACAGTCCTTTCACAACCAAAGTTCGGACAACTCGTCGCGGTTGATGACCGCATCAAACGCGGGCGCATTTTACAAACGGTTGGGCGTTTTTCGGGTGGGGTGGTTATCCCGTTTGCCTCTTACTTTTTCTTGTGGGCTCCTATCCTTGTCTTGGTGCTATTTTCATTCAATGCCTCGCGCACGGTAGATGTGTGGCGTGGTTTCACCTTCGATTGGTATCTGAATGTGTTCAATTCGATGGGGGCGGGATCGGCTCGTAGTAGCGCGACCCTCATGGAATCGTTACGCAATAGCCTTTTTATCGGCGCAATTTCGACCATTATCGCCACCGTATTGGGGACGATGTTAGCGCTCAGCATGGCACGGAGCAAATTTCCGGGCAAAAAAATCGTAGATGGCATTCTGCTTGTGCCGATGGTCATCCCAGAGATCACACAGGGCATTTCGTTGGCGCTCTTCTTCAAGATTGTGTTCGATTATGTTCAAAATACCACTGGCGAAAGATGGCTTCCCGGATTTGGCACGATTATCATCGGGCATGTGGCATTCAATATCTCGTATGTGGCGATTGTCGTGCGTGCCAGCCTGCAAGGCTTGAGCAAAAGTTATGAAGAAGCCTCGTACGATTTAGGCGCGAATTATTGGCATACCTTTTGGCGGGTCACATTTCCGCTCATCTTGCCCGGTATCATCGGTGGGGCGCTATTAGCCTTCACCTTGTCGTTGGATGATTATCTCATCACCTTTTATAACAAAGGTGTGGGTTCTGGCACATTGCCGATTTATGTGTATGGGATGCTCAAGACATCCGTCTCGCCAGAAGTGAATGCCCTCTCGACGATCATGTTAGCTGTCTCGACCGTTTTGGTTGGCACTTCATTGTGGTTACAAGGGCGTAATGGCGCACGCGCCGATTAATATCAATCATGTATATACAGACGCGCTTCGGCGCGTCTTATCATTCGCTATTCAGTGCTAAGGAGAATATTGATGCAAAGACGAATTTTGATGATGTTGGTATTGTTGTTGGTGATTATCATGAGCCTAACACCCGTTTTCGCCCAAGATGAGCCACAAACACCTGCTATCACCGAAATTACATGGACATGCCCATCTGGTTTTGAGGGTCAGACCCTCGTTTTGTATAACTGGCTATATTTTATTAGCGATACCGCCATCCAAGAATTTGAGGCGCGTTGTGGTGTCACCGTCCGCCTCGAAACATATGGGAGCAATGAAGAACTTATCGCTTCGATGCGTCAGGGCAATCCGGGGTATGATATTGCTGTGCCTGCCGATTATGGCATTGCCATCATGGCGCGGGAGGGGCTTATCCAAAAAATTGATGTCAGTCGCATCCCCAATTATGCCAACATTGACGATTTATATAAGGGATTATCATTCGACCCCAACGAAGAATATAGCGTCCCCTACTTATGGGGGACATTCGGCGCACTTTATAATGTGGATGTGATAGGCGAAGAAATCACCACATGGGAACAAATCTGGAATTTCCCCGGTCGTATTGGTTGGACAGATGACCAACGGTCTATTTTAGGTGTTGCCTTACGCGAATTGGGCTATAATCCCAATTCCACCGATGAGGGCGAGGTATATGAGGCGCTCGACTTGTTACTCGGATACGCCACCAACAGTAATCTCATCCACATCTCAGAAGACCCAACACCCTTATTCGTGCGGGGTGATTTAGACCTCATCTTAACCTATAGTGGCGATGCCTTCCAGCGCATTTTGGAATGTGAATGTGATAACTTTAAGTATGTCATCCCTGTAGAAGGGTCTGTGTTGGATGTCGAGTCGATGGTCTTGCTCAAAGATGCGCCCAACCCAGAATTGGCTTATCTCTTCATGGATTTTATTCACGATCCATTTGTGGCGGCATTGAACACCAATGAAACCGCTTATGGCTCGGTGAACCGTGTGGCGGTGGAGGCGGGGCTGATAGACCCCGAAATCAGCCAAGCGATTATTCCTAGTGACGATGTTCTCGAATTGATGTGGGTGATTGAAGATATTCAAGATGCCGAATTTATCTATGCCGATGCGTGGGATGAATTCCGCATTATAATCAGTCGATAATCGTATTTAAGGGCAGATACCAATCATCTGCCCTTTATTTTTTCAGGCTAACTTATTCCTGATTGAATGTTATAATCCACTTAGATAACCGCTTGAATAAACTATCTGTTTGTGGAGACGACTATGACCGTACCAATGCGATACTCAATTGTCATTCATCGCCCGATTGAGGACGTTTTTAATTTTGTCACCGATTTCAGAAATGATAAAGCATGGTGGAAGCTCGTTTCGCATACTGAAATGGTGACACCCGGTGAATTTGGTGTGGGCAGTGAGTTTGTGCAATCTGCACGGGTTTTGTTCATCACCATTCGGGGGAGATTGCGCGTTTTAGAATGGGACCCGCCCAATTGGATTCGCTATCGTGGCGAGAGCAAACAGCTATCTTATAACCTTTTATATACCTTTGAAGCAGTTGAAGGCGGAACACGCTTTTCGCAAGATGCCCATTTAGAGATAAAAGGTATTTTGCGCGTGTTCTATCCGCTAACCGTTTGGTTTATTAATCGGGCGCAACATCGTTACTTTCCCATTCTCAAGCAGGTCTTAGAGCAGAACGCACAACCGCAACCCTGATTTTATGAATTTTTTCTAAACCTGCACAAATTTTTTTACATTGTTTGTTATTTTGTGCTAAGATAAGGAATGATGTGATTGCTAATCTGCGGAGTGATGATAAGCATGTCTTCTGCCAATATAGATGCTATGGTGCGCGAAGCAAAACGGGCAATTCGTGCAGGTAATAAAGCCGAAGCCCAAAAATTGTTACTGAAGGCGACTGAACTTGATCAATCTAATGAACAGGCTTGGATGTGGTTGAGCGCCGTAGTCGACTCAATAGAAGATCAAATCATATGCCTTGAGAACGTGTTACAAATCAACCCTGGCAATGCTGATGCCAAACGTGGGTTAGATATGCTCCGCAAAAAAGCACCACCGCCTGTCGAGAAGCCACCCTCAAAATCGAGTAATCCGTTTTTGATAGATGACATTCACTGGGAAATTGATGCCAATACCGATTTCCTGCTCGATGCGCTGTCACCCTCCAGCAACAAAACGACTACCTCGTCATCATCCCCGCGTGATTTATTAGATGACGACCCAATTAACCCACCTACCGACCCGTTTATCTCTGTATTCGAGACGACCGATGTCTTTCAGACGACATATGATGACGACTCGCAACCATTAGATCGTCTGAATATGATAGATAGTTCGTCATCAGCCACCACCACAAAAGATGATTTCGATGATATTTCATCTTTGGATGATGCCATTTTTGGTGATGATGCTCAAGATGATTTTGCATCGCTCGATGATGTGTCGGTTAGCAGTACCCCTGCACCCAAGACCGCACCACCACCCGCATCGAAGAAGAAAGCACCCGCCCCAAAACCACAACCCGAATCGGATATGGGCATCAGCGATGATGAAGACCCTGCTACTTATTTCCAAATGATCCCTGCTGATATCAAACCGACACGTATCCCTGGTATCGATGAGACATATCCACCAATGCTCATCCCCAGCATTATCGTCTTGGTGGTGCTGAACATCGGGGCATTCATCATGCTCTTTTTGAATTGAGCATAGACGATAACGGGTCATTCTGATATGATATTGGTCTATTTTGAGCCAAAAGTCTTGATAAAAAGGTGAATTAAACGCATGGCAAATCATAAATCTGCCTTAAAACGTATTCGCCAAGCGGAAAAACGTCGGCTTCATAATCGTGTGTTTCGCAATCGCGCCCGCACTTATGTGAAAAAGGCGCGTGCGAGCATCGCCAGCAAAGATTTAGCACAGGCAAAAGAAGCAACCCGTTTGGCAGTCAAAGATCTCGATATGGCGGCAAGTCGTGGCACAATCCACCCGCGTAATGCGGCACGTCGTAAAAGTCGTCTGATGAAACAATTGGCGATACTCGAAAAAAGCCAAAAATCGTAATCATCCCCAATCTGTGGGGTCAAAAAGACAGCAAGGGGCGCTTTAAGCCCCTTGTTTCATGTTTACTTCAGAAAGTGTAGATTATCGGATGTCTCTTCCACCAACCTTTACCTCATCATATACCCCCCCTTTGCCCCAATCACTTTTTCCATCTGATCTCGACCGTTATACACAAGCGACCATTACCCGCGCCATTTCCATTCAACAAATTGCTTCTCCCACATTTTTAGAAGAGCAACGCGCTCGCTATGTTGCCGAACAATTTCGGGCGCTTGGATTGAGCGCGGTGAGCATTGATGATGTTTATAATGTATATGGATTGCTCAAGGGCGAACATGCTGGCAAGGCATTGATGATTTCTGCCCATACCGATACGGTATTTCCCCTAGATACCGACCTCACGATAAAATATGTCGATGACCTGATTTACGGTCCAGGGTTGGGGGATAATAGTTTGGGTGTGGCGGGATTGTTATCTTTAGCCGAGTTTTTTAATGGTGATAAAAAACCCCCATGTGATATCTGGTTTGTCGCCCCAAGCCGTGAAGAGGGATTGGGTGATTTGGGCGGGATGAAGGTGGCATTCGCCCGCTTGCAACCCGATATTAAAGCGGTCATCAACATCGAGGGGATGGCTTTTGGATTTATTTATAATGGTGGAATCGCCGTTAGGCGTTTGCATATCGTCACCAAAGCCGAAGGTGGTCATAGCTGGTTGCAATTCGGCAAACCCAGCGCTGTGCATAACTTGATGATGATAGGCGCAAAAATTGCCACCCTCAAACCCCCCACACATCCACGTACAACTTATAATATTGGCGTGGTGCAAGGTGGTCATTCGATCAACTCCATCGCCACTGAGGCGGGGATGTGGTTGGATATGCGTTCCGAAACATCGGAAGAATTGGTTAAATTAGAAGATCATATTCGCCAAATAGTCGCTCATTCGATACAAGATGAGGTACAATTCGAGATAAAAATCGTTGGAGACCGCCCCGCAGGGCATATCCCTGATGACCATCCATTGGTGCAAATGGCGCTTGGTGCATTGGCATATGTCGGTGTAGCGGGGGTGTTAGAGACGGGTAGCACCGATGGGAATGTGCCACTGGCGGCAGGATGTCCTGCCGTGACCATTGGTTTGGCGCGTGGTGGCAATGCACATCGTTTAGATGAATATATCGACCCCAAACCACTTGCCGATGGGTTGCGTCAATTGGTCGCATTGACCATGTGGGCAGGTGCGTGGTCTGGATAATGTAAGATAGGTGTAATCAAAAAAAGTGAGATAGACGTATGGCAGAGACAGTAGATATTTTGCTCACTATCCCCAATGAACAAGCCAAACGGTATCATGAGGGCTTATCACGTCAAACTGGGTTTCATCTACACATCGCCCATAGCATGGATGATGCCCTCGATATTTTGGGCGATAAAAATAATCATGTCGATGTGTTCGTCATTGATCAAGCTATCGGCGACACATTTTTCTTTTTGAATCATTTGCGACGTAAATATCCACGTTTATTAGTCATATTGGTCGATGAAGAAGCCGATTTTGGGATGCCCGGTCAAGCCGATGAATTCACCAATGAACCCTTCAAAAATGATGACCTCGCCAAGCGCATCACCAAATTGATGTCTGAACGGCGCATGGAGACATTGCGTTCCGATAGCCTGCCTGCTGTTCGCAATATTAATCAGAGCATCAAGAAAGCCGCGGGCATATTGGGCAAAATCGAGGCTTCGGTCAATGCCTGTATCGAACAAGGCTACGATTATGTGGCATATTATGGCATCGATTCGCAAACACCCCTCAAATTGACCTTAAAAGCCCAAGCGGGTCCCAAAACCATACAATCTATCGCCCCAAAAGAGGCAACACCTGATGATTTAATGGGCTGGGTGGCACAAAATGGTCAGAGTCGCATTGCGGGACCAGAAGATAAACCGAATCATATCCTCGTCTCGCGTGGGCGGTTAGGCGCAATTTCTTGTGTGCCTGTTAGTTTTAGCAATCGGAGTTTTGGTGTGATTGCCGCCTGCAAAGACCGTCCTGGGAGCATCACCCAAGAGGCGGTATTGATGCTCGAACTCATCGCCGCACAATTGGCAACGGCGCTCACTAAAGAGACGAAATAATCATGCCACTCGCCTTTATTTTTGATTTTGGCGGGGTATTGATGAAGACCGCCGATTATACCCCGCGTCATGCTTGGGATGACCGACTCGGTTTGCCACATGGGAGCATCGAAAAAGTGGTGCATAACCCCGATAGCTGGGTACGCGCTCAAAAAGGGGAGATAACGCCCGATGAATATTGGGCAGATGTCGCCACGCAATTAGATATTTCATCAGATGACGTACGGCAATTGGCGCACGATTTTTATGCTGGGGATGTGTTAGATGCATCACTATTGGCGCTCGCCCAAAAATTGCGTGATGACGGTCATGTCGTTGGGTTATTGAGCAATGATAGCCTCGAATTAGAGGCAAAATTACATCGCCTCGATATTCATCACCTGTTTAGCCCATTGCATATTTCTGCCAAATTGGGTGTGATGAAACCACATCCCGATATTTATGCCCATGTGCGCCAATCGCTCCCGCACGATGCCTATCCGATTGTGTTGATCGATGACCGCATCGATAATATACATGGCGCGATCAAAGCAGGGTGGGTAGGGGTGTTTTATCAGCCGAATTTAGATATCCAACCGATTTTGTATCGGCTAATAGATGCACATCGCAAAAAAATTGGGTAATATAGAGGCATTATTGTGTCGTTATTGCTAAAGGTGTCATCTATTGCGCCTTTACAGCTTATATCAAACTAGAGGAGCATATCCGATGTTCAGGTTTAATCGCCATTACCTATTATGGATGTTGTTGATTGTGATCAGTATGCTTTTTGTGGCGTCACCAGCATTGGCGCAAGATGGTGGGACAAATTTGCGCCTCGAAGATGTTGGACGGTTGCTCGCACCACGTCAGGGGACATATTTATTATTCGACATTTTGCTCTATTTGTTATTCTTTTTTGGTATGGTCAATACCTTGCTCATCCCCGATAAGCAATTATTCCAGAGCCTACTCAATATCAGTGTGGTCGGGGTCGCCGTTTTGAGCAAATTGTTGGTCGGGGGTATATTATATTCACCCATTGACGAATTTGGCAATGCCTTCACCTTTCCTCCATGCGATTTTCCTGTGCTGATTATGAATGTATGGATGTTCGTTGCCCCGTTGTTAGTCGCGGGTTTATTGCGTTCGGTGAAGGGCAAACGTACCAAAGCCCTCGAAGTCTCTATTTTGATGGGCTTGTTTGGCGGTGCATATTTCTTCTTGTTTTGGGCGACCCAACAACAAAATTGTAGTGCTGTGCCACAAGCTGGCGACGATATGCGCGAACAGGGTTTGACCAATAGCTTATTGATTGCTGGTGTGTTTATGTTGCCACTCATCGAATATCGCGCCCGCCAGTTGGTGCGTTTTATTCGTAACCGCAAATAATTTTATCCTTTAGCGGTGTGGCAATCGCTTCGCTAAAAAAGTGCATCATGGAATGGACGACATACGCCCTGTGGGCTAAGTCGTCCATCGCTATTTATCCCCTTGCGCCCATAGACGTTCACCATCCGTCCAAAAATGAATGACACCTTGCTCGTCTGTCCGCCAGAGGGGGATATCGCCCAACAGAGATATTGTGTCGGCATTTGGGTCGCCGAGCCGATTAGCGGGGTCGGCATGAACCACCACTGCAGATGGCGCGACCATCTCTAAAAAGTCGCTATCCAATGTCCGACTACCGCCATGTTTTGGCAATTGCATCACCGTAGATGGTGCCAATACCCCGTTGATCAACATTTCGCGTTGTCCCTCTTGGCTCAAATCGCCCGTCAATAAAAACGAAACATCGCCGTATACAAGCCGTATCACCACCGTGTTATCATCGAAATCGGGGCTGAGTTCGCCCGTAGTGGGGTGTAATATCTCGATCCGTGTGCCATCGGATAAGGTCGCAGTATAACCAGTCGTCACCGTTTGGCGTTTATAGACATTCACGCGCTCGGCTAATTGCAATTGCACATCCGAAAAACTATCCTGACCATGCCACAGCACCACCCCCACATCATACCGTTCGAGGACATTCAACACGGCACGATTATCGAAATCATCGGGCTGGGTGATAATCAGCATTTCGATTGTTGTATCATCGAATGGCAATCTATCCCCTAGCGCCGTCAATAATTGTGATGGATAACTGCCCCCATCCACTAAAATATGCGCCCCGCCCGCCGTTTGGATGAGGATGGCGTTATGATGACCCATCGTCAAAAACCAGACGTGTAACATGCCATCGGGACGGCTGATGATCGCGCCACCCATCAGCATCACCATGCCCACCGCGCCGAAAAAACTGATGCTACGGGCGAATTTGCTCCGTATCGTTTGGGTGAATCTCCGCCAAAAGCGCGGTTGAATCGCAGACATCATCATCACTCCTATCAGGATGATATAAAAAAGTAAGGCGAGGCGCGGGTCTAAGCGCCATTCCACATCGGCAAACGGGATTTGGGCGAATATCCGCACCATACTGATGGTATAACTGAGGAATAAATAGGTCAGCCAAAATAGAAGTTGTCCTATCACAGGTGTGATGAGCGCGATCCCCACCGCTAACGCGCCTAAAATTAATAAATAGCTCTGGACAGGGATAATCAGCAAGTTCAGGGGTAGTGCCACCAGCGAAAATCTGCCGAAACTGGCGAGGATGATGGGCGTGGTGGTGATTTGCGCCGCGATGGTGACGATGAGCGGTTCGGTCAGCCAATTGCTCAGGCTCTGCGCGGTGGATTGGGGGAAGATTTGACGCACACCGCTATTAAAAGCGCGTTGTAATGGTGTGACGAATAGCGATAATCCCAATACGGCGGCAAAACTGAGTTGAAAACTGGCATCCCAAAACACTGTTGGGGTGATGAATGACATGAGTATCACCACAAATGCCAGTGAGGCAGGCACATATGTATTTCGGCGCAATGTCTGACCAATCAGCAAAACGCCCGTCATGAGCGCCGCACGTAATACGGCGGGATTTGCCCCTGTGAGCGCTGTGTAAATTCCCATCACGCTCAATGCGATGCACAACACCAACCATCGGCGATTAGGCATCAGCCATGTGAGCATCCCCTGCACAACACCCGCCACAATCACCATATTAAAACCACTAATCGCCACAATATGCGCCGTGCCTGTGGTGCTGAATGCCGCTTTGATTTCGGGAGATAAATGCCGTTCATCGCCCAACAAAATGCCGATGAGCAAGCCCGATGCGGGTTGTGGCAGGGCATGGATGATTATCTGGCTCATGCGGGCGCGAATATCGGCTAAAGCGTGGATGAATGGGCTACCACCCCCGCGTGATAAAATGTGGATGCTGGTCTTATCCATCATCGAAAACACGCCAGAACGGGCTAAATAATCGGCATATGAAAAGGTGTCGAAACGTTGTGGGGTGATGAGTTCGCCCGTTGCTTTGAGCATATCGCCATAACGAATATCTTCATTCGGCGGGGCTATCACCAATACTTGCCCCGATGTTTCATCTACCACATCCCCGCGTATCACTTGAATGGCATTCAGGCGAATCAATTGGCGGTCATCGCGCACATCAGGCAAGGCGACCACCTCGCCGATGATGCTAATTCCGCTTCCGCCTTGTTGATTGTATCGTGCGACATCGCTGGTTTGGGGGATAGACGCATAGCGCCATGCGCCGAGTGCGAAGGCGACACACGCTATCAGCCCCCAGCGCCATGTGTAGCGTTCTCGATTGGCATAGGCGAGGATGCCAAAGCCCAGTGCCATAATCAACCACCAAACGGGGGTGATATTGGGCAACACCGAGCCGAAAAAGATGCCACTCGCCCAACCGATAGCGACATAGACCAGTCGCATAATTATTCATCCTTTGCCTTGATTTTGACCTCATTGATTATAGCCAATATCGCGCCAAATCAAAAAAAAGACCCGCCCTTGTGCGATAGGCGGGTCAACAACGCTGATAAAAGGATTCGTGTGATTTATCTTTCAAAAAAGCCCTATGGAGGGGGTATTACTTAATTTGCGACAGCTCCGACAGTGAATTGTTCTTCTTCTGTCGAGCCACTCATCGCCGTAGTGGAAGCCATACCCGCCGTCACCACACTTTGCACGAGGTCAAAATACCCCGTTCCCACAAAGGATTGGTGTTTCACGGCGCGGTAGCCATCGGTGCGTTCCAATTCAAATTCACGGTCTTGCAATTTTGAATAGGCGCTCATGCCATAATCACGATAGGCGCTCGCCAATTCAAACATGCTCAAATTCAGGGCATGGAAGCCCGCGAGGGTGATGAATTGGAATTTATAACCCATCTTGCCCAATTCTTTTTGGAATTTGGCGATGGTACTCGCGTCAAGGTTCTTGCTCCAATTGAACGAAGGTGAGCAATTATACATCAACAACTTGTTGGGATATTCGCGGTGGATGGCTTCCGCGAATTGACGCGCTTCTTCTAAATCGGGATGTGAGGTCTCGCACCAAATCATATCGGCATATGGGGCATACGCCAAGCCACGGGCGATTGCCGCTTCAAGCCCATGACGGACTTCGTAAAAGCCTTCTGAGGTGCGTTTGCCTGTGATGAATTTTTGGTCACGGACATCAATATCGCTGGTGAGCAGGGTGGCGCTATCGGCATCGGTGCGGGCGATGATCAGGGTTGGCACATCCATCACATCCGCCGCCAAACGTGCCGCCACCAATTTATTGATGAATTCGCTGGTGGGGACGAGCACTTTTCCGCCCAAATGACCACATTTCTTCGCCGATGCCAATTGGTCTTCAAAGTGAACACCGCCGACACCCGCTTCTATCATGGCTTTCATCAATTCAAAGGCGTTCAGATTGCCACCAAAGCCTGCTTCGGCATCGGCGACCATCGGCGCGAAATAATAGGTATCACCACCACCGCTCATATGTTGCACTTGGTCGGCGCGGATGAGCGCATTGTTGATACGGCGCACCAATGCTGGCACTGAATCCACAGGATATAGGCTTTGGTCGGGGTACATCTGACCTGCGGTGTTGCCATCTGCCGCCACTTGCCAGCCACTGATATACAAGGCTTTCAGACCCGCTTCGACCATCTGCACGGCTTGATTGCCCGTGATTGCGCCTAGCGCATTGACATAATCTTCGGTCTGGAGCAGTTGCCACAGGCGTTCTGCACCCATTTGCGCCAGTGTGTATTCGATGCGAATTGTGCCACGCAATTTCAGCACATCTTCAGGGGTGTAGGGGCGGGTGATGCCCATCCAACGCGGGTTGTTCATCCAGTCGTGTTTCATTGCCAGTGTTGTGGTGTGCATGATAATATTCTCCTCAAAAATAAGATAAAATAATCAATCCAAATATTCGTATGCGGGTAATGTGAGGAATTCGGTGAATTCTTCACGGCGGATCATCTGGTCAAAAATGTCGCTGGCGAGCAGGTATTTGCCCGTCTTAAAGCGCGTCTCGCCGACTTCATCTTTAATCGCATCCATCTCTTCTTCTAAAAATTGGCTATACAGCGCCTCGGTCACTTCGCGCCCGTCATCTAATTTGGCGCGGTGATGCAACCATTGCCACACCTGTGAACGACTGATTTCGGCGGTGGCGGCATCTTCCATCAGGTTATATAGTGGCACACATCCATTTCCGCCCAGCCACGCTTCAAGGTACTGAATGCCCACCTTCAAATTCCAGCGTAAGCCGTGTTCGGTGATTTTTCCCTCGCTTGGTGTGAGCAAATCATCCGCCACCACATACACATCAGGGCGTTGTTTCGTCAATTGGTTGGGGGTGGGCATATACGTGTTGAAGATGTCCATCGCCGTCTCTACCAACCCAGGATGTGCCACCCATGTCCCGTCATGACCCTCTTGTGCCTCGCGCAATTTATCTTGACGAACTTTTTCCATCGCCTTCTCATTGGCATCGGGGTCATTTTTAATCGGGATTTGTGCCGCCATCCCGCCCATCGCATGAGCGCCACGTTTATGACAGGTCTTAATCACATTCAGGGTATAATTCCGCATGAAAGGCACGGTCATCGTCACTTGGGCGCGATCGGGCAACAGGCGTTTGGGGTCTTTATGAAACTTTTTGATGTAGCTGAAGATATAATCCCAGCGCCCACAATTCAAACCCGCCGAATGATCGCGTAATTCATATAAAATCTCTTCGGTCTCAAAGGTCGCTAAAATGGTCTCGATAAGGACTGTTGCTTTAATTGTCCCACGCGGAATGTGCAATTCATCTTGGGCGAAATTAAAGACATCATTCCACAACCGCGCTTCTAAATGGCTTTCTAATTTGGGCAGATAAAAATATGGACCCGTCCCGCGCTTCAACAATTCGTGGGCATTATGAAAAAAATACAAGCCAAAATCGAATAATCCGCCCGGGATGGGTTGACCATCCACCCAGAAATGTTTCTCGTTCAAATGCCACCCGCGTGGACGCACCATCAACACGGCTGTTTGTGGATTGAGTTGGTAATGTTTGCCCGCTTCGTTGGTATAGGTGATCGTACGGCGCACGGCATCGCGCAGGTTGATTTGACCATCCACCATATTGAACCATGTCGGCGCGTTGGCATCTTCAAAATCTGCCATGAACACCTTTGCTCCGCTATTCAACGCGTTGATGACCATTTTTCGGTCGGTCGGACCCGTGATTTCTACACGACGATCTTGCAAATCATCGGGGACGGGCGCGACTTGCCACGCGCTATCGCGGATATGTTGCGTTTCGGGCAAAAAGTCGGGTAATTCGCCTGCATTGATGCGTGCTTGGCGTTCTTTGCGCTTTTGCAGTAACGCATTGCGGTGGTCGGTGAATTGGCGGGCGAGTTTGGCGAGAAATGTCACCGCCTCATCCGTCAGGATGTCGGCAAATTCTGGGGGTATCTCGCCCTTGATGTCCACTCCGTTGACCATCATATCTCCTTCCTGTGTGATGTCTCTTGTGAATTCTTTTACAAGAATATGCCATTATGATGTGAAAAACATCACTAATCGTGAATGAAGATTTTATGCACTTTTCCGACACAGTGTACTAATCTAACGCTCGTTTAATTATGGAAACTTTTCCATGCCCATACGCGCTATCTGTACGAAATGGGTTATTAATGTTAGGATATGCTTATGTTGTTTTATCGGTATGGTATGAATTGGTTGCCACTGAAAGATTAGCCCACATGGGACACACACTATCTCAAAAAATTTTTGATGGACACCTCTTAAAACAATTATTGATGGCAGGGCTAATGTGGCTAGACCATCATCAAGAACGGGTGAATTGGCTGAATGTCTTCCCCGTACCCGATGGCGACACAGGCAAAAATATGGTGCTGACGCTCAAACAGGGTTACGAGACCATCCGCCACAGCGAAGAGTCGCACGCAGGGATATTGTGCCAAACATTCGCACGCGGGGCGTTGCTCGGTGCGCGGGGTAATTCAGGCGTGATTTTATCACAATGGCTGGCGGGTTGGGCAGAAATTGTCGCCGATTCGCCCACATTCGATTTACCCCTGCTTGTGCGGGCGTTTGAAAATGCCGTCAAATCGGCGTATGATGTGGTCATGACTCCCACCGAAGGCACAATTCTCACCGTCATCCGTGAAGCGACCGATGCGCTCAGACAATATGCCCAAGATGGTGATGACTGGGTGGTGGGCATAGAGGTGTTTTATAATGCCGCCAAAGAATCGTTGGCAAAAACACCCGATTTGTTGCCCGTTCTCAAGACGGCGGGCAAGGTCGATTCAGGTGGGCAGGGATTGGTATTCATCTTAGAGGGGATGGTCAAATCATTACGTGGTGAGCCGATCACCATCCGTGATGAAGATGCCGATGAACCCCTGTGGATGAGCGACCCCATCCCCGCCGATGATGAAGATGGATATGGTTACGATGTGCAATTTTTGATGTATGGACACCATATGGATGTCGCCCAAATTCGAGATGCGATGAATCGTATTGGCTGGTCGGTGTTGGTGGCGGGCGATTCTAGCCTGATCAAAGTGCATATCCATGTGCATAACCCAGGTGAACCACTCAGTTATGCCGTTGCCCATTGCGATGCGTTAGATGATGTGGTGGTCGAGAACATGCAATTGCAATATGAACGGTTATATGGTGTGCAACCCTTGCGGATTCAAGCACGGGATGGTGTGGCGGTGATTGCTGTGGCAGGCGGGCGTGGCTGGCGCGATGCCTTTTATGATGCGGGCGCAGTCTGTGTGATAGAAGGTGGACAGACCATGAATCCTAGCACCGATGACTTTTTGAAGGTCATCACTGCCATTGATAATACAGATATTATCATTTTGCCCAATAATAAAAATGTGCTTCTCGCCGCCCAACAAGCGGGCAAAGAGGCAGAAGCGCTGGGTAAACGGGTGATAGTCCTGAATACCCAAAGCCTGCCACAAGGTATTTCTGCTATGCTAGGGTATCTGGATGAAGATCGTTTATTAGATAATGTTGCCGAGACCATGCGCGACTCGTTTGGGCATGTCATGACGGGGGAAATCACCACTGCTATCCACGCCAGTCAGTTGCCACATCTGCATGTGGCAGAAGGGCAGTGGATTGGTTTAATCGATGACCAGTTGGTGGTGGCAGATGATACCCTCGAAGGTGTGATGAAACGGTTGCTCTCACATGCTCATGCCGATAGCCACGAATTGGTCACAGTGTACTATGGTGTTGGATTGTCATCAGACCGCGCCAAAGAGGTGATGACCATGATGCAAGCCGAATATCCCGATTTGCGCTTTGAGTTGGTGTATGGTGGTCAGCAATTGTATCCTGTCATTTTGAGCATAGAATAATGACTATTTACGTTGTGACAGATAGTGGCGCACAATTCGCCCAATCGTATTATATCGAACAAAATCGCATCTTGGTTTTGCCCAATCGGGTGGAACTGGATGGTAAAATGTATCGTGAAGGAGTCGATATCACCGCCGAAGAGGTGATGAAGCGCATGACCAAGAATAAGGTCACGCCGATTATCCACGCGCCGACTGTCGAAGATTATGTCGATCTGTTGGGCAAGCTCTCTGCCACAGGCAAACCGATTTTGGTCATCACCAGTTCGCGGGAGATGTTCAGCAGTTGGGCGAATGCCCGTACCGCCAAGCAACAATTGGGCAACGAACATATTTATATTGTCGACTCACAAACAGTTTGTGCGGGGCAGGGGATGTTGGTCAAGGTGGCTGTGCGTGCCATCAACGAAAATAAACCCATTCACGAAGTTGTTCGTCTGGTACGTGGTGCATCTGAACGCATTTTTACGTTATACTATTCAGAGAGTATTCAACCACATACCCATAAACACGTCATGGGCGAATCTCATGCTTTGTTGGGGATGATACTCAACATCAAGCCATTTTTTGCTATTGAGCATGGGCGCTTGTCTACGGTCGAAAAAGTCCGCACACGCTCACAAGCAATAGAACGTTTGGTTGAATTCGCTATAGAATTTACCGATATTGAAGATATACTTATTTTACAATATCGTCTCGGAATCACCGAACAAGCCCGTCAGTTACAAGATCGATTGGCGGCGGAATTTCCCAAATATAAGTTCCCATATGCCTTATATGGGGCGACATTGGCATCTAAAATCGGTTATGAGGCGATAGGCATTGTTATTTTAGAAGAAGAAACAACCCATATAGGGGATTATGATGACGAAGATAACTTTTTTGACTGATAGTGTGTGTGATATACCCGATGATTTGTTGCGCCGATACAATATCACGGTTGCCCCGATATTCGTCAATTTTGGTGGTCAGAGCTTTGCCGATGATGGTGTTGAACTGAAACGAGACGAGTTTTATCGGCGATTACGGACGCTGGACGATTATCCCCACACATCAGCCATGTCGCCCGAACTGGCGCGGACATATATCGATAAAGCCTTTGCCGATTCTGACCACTTGTTCATCATCACCACACCCAAAGGCTTGAGCGGGATTTATAATGCCATGCGCCTGGGGAGCGCGCACTTGCCACAAGATCGTGTCACACTCATCGATAGTGGACAGTTGAGCATCGGCATGGGGTGGCAGGTGCTGATTGGCGCACAAATCGCCCATGAAACTGGTGATGTTCAACAAACACATCGTGCTATCCTGAGCGCCCAGAAGCATCAACATGTATATGCCGCCGTTGGCTCGTTGGAATTTTTGCGCCGTAGCGGGCGTGTGAGTTGGGCGGCGGCGAATATCGGTAATTTATTCAATATCAAGCCGATTGT
>PGTJ01000132.1 GCA_002794515.1 Phototrophicales bacterium | reverse complement strand
TGTATCGATTTTAGACCCTAACGGTGAATTGGTCGTTTTCACAGGTACATATGATTCGCCCTTGCTCATGCTGGGGCAGTTCACCCAAACGGGTCAGCACCTGCTGATCATCAACACCGACTTGCCCACAGGTGTCGATTATGGACTCTTTTTAGAGGCGGTCGAACCAACCCCATTAGTCGCAGGCACACCCGTCACTGGCTCGCGCCAAGTCACAGATCCGCCTGTGTTCAGTTTCCAAAGTCCTGCAGGCAAGGCGTGGGAACTCAATGCCATGATGTCTGCGGGTGGCGATCGGCGCATGGTCATTGCCCAATTAGAGGGTCGCCCATATTGGGATGTGGTCATCGCCCTCGATTCGGGCAGTGGGGCGGAGGGGAATCCACGCATTGCGCCATTCATTGCCCCTATAGATGCTACCTATTATGTGTGGTTAGAATTTTCACCCTACGACAACAATACCACCACTTATGATTATACGCTGTCGATTACTTCTACCACCATCCTCAGCCTTGCCCCAGATGTTGAACTGGCACAGACCATCACACCACAGACGGGCGCACAGACCTTCATTTATACCACCACCAGCGAGAATGAACGGATTGAACTTACGATTCGCCGTGTATCGGCTACTGGCAGATTTGAGTTGGAAGTGGTATCACCAGAAGATGGTGTTGTGTATGTGTTTGGTCGTAGTGCCAACGCCATGACACTCGATTTGACCTTGCCCGTTGTCGGTTTGTATCGCTTTACCGTCAATGATGTCGATTATGAACCAACCGAGTTACAATTCACCATTCGCCTGCGTCAATTGCAAAATAAATGATATTTTCAGGCTTGATAGCGCCTATGGCTTATCTTAGACTTGATGTTTGATATTTGATATGTAGGAATTGGATGCAACAGTATGCCCAAATTCACGGTTGTTTTGCCCACCTATAACGAAATTGGCAACCTCAAAAATATGGTCGATGCCCTATTCGCCCTGAATATCCCCGATTTTCATTTGTTGGTGGTCGATGATAATTCGCCCGATGGCACAGGGCAGTTGGCAGATGAATTGGCGGCGAATTCGGATGGACACATACGTGTTTTGCACCGCCAAGAAAAAAATGGCTTGGGTCCTGCTTATATCGCGGGTTTCAAACAGGCGATTGCCGATGGTGCGGATTATGTCTTGCAGATGGATGCCGATTTTTCGCACCAACCCAAATATATCCCGCAAATGCTCGACAAACTCCATGCCGAAAATGCCGATGTCGTCCTCGCCTCGCGTTATGTCAAGGGTGGTAGTGTCGACCAGTCGTGGGGGGTATATCGCAAATTGCTCAGTTGGTGGGCGAATCGGATTTATGTCCCTGCCATATTGGGCTTGCCTGTGCGCGATGCCACAGGCGGATTTAAGCTATGGCGCAAAGAGACGCTGGTCGGCATTGATGTTGACCGCGTGCATAGCAATGGGTACGTCTTTCAGGTAGAGATGAGCTACTTGGCGCATCGACTGGGGTATAAAATCGCCGAAATCGCCATTCACTTCCCCGATAGGCAGGTGGGCGAATCGAAGATGAGTTCAAAGGTGGCTATCGAAGCCGCCACACGGGTTTGGCAATTGCGCTGGCAATATAAAAATCTCAAACCCAAAGACCGTCATTGAGCATATGATAGCCATTGGTAGATATATCAATGGCTATTTTCTGTTATACCTATAAAAAACCTTTTACTCTATTTTGGCTTCATGAAGAAAGTATGCTAACCTTAAGGCAAATGACGATATGCGTCTATTGTGTCCATTTATGGTTGAGCGAGGATATTTTCTCATGTTCAAATGGTATCGTATTATCGCAGTGCTTATTTTTGCCCTCGCATTGACTTTTTCGTCGCGTCCAACACAAGCGGCGGGGACAGTCACCAACTGCACTTTTGCCGATTTAACCACTGCCTTAGCCGGTGGTGGCGTGGTCGATTTCAACATCGGCGCAGATTGCACCTTTTACTTCACCAATTTTGTCAATATTACGGTGAACACCACCATCCAAAACACATCGGCTTATCGGGTCATATTCACATCGCAGATCAGCCCGCGTGTGCCATTATTCCATGTTGATGCGGTGACATTTAATGTCAGCAATGTCACCTTTTATCAAGGCGGTGGATTCAGTAGCATGGCGACATACAATGGTGGTGCTATCTATACTGCTTATGGCACATTGAATATTAGCAATAGCATATTCGATGGCAATTGGGGTGGCAGTGGTGGCGCAATCAAGAGTTATGGTGGCACAGTCTATGTCAACAACAGCATTTTCAGAAATAACAGCGCAATATCCAATGGTGGGGCAATCGATGCTTCTGATGGTTCAACCCTCACCGTGACCAATAGTGTCTTTCATAACAATAGCGCAGGCTCAGGTGGTGGGATTTATAGCGCATATGGTGGCACATTCAGCATCACCAACAGCACCTTCACTGCCAATACGGGTAGCGCCGTTTGGACGGGGGGGAGTTCTGCCACCATTCGGCATAGTACATTTGTGAGCAATATACTATTTCTCGAACAAGGTAGTTCGACAATCACCGTGAGTGGCAACATCTTTGCCAATCAGACATGTAATGGGACACATACTGATGGTGGCAACAATATCGCCTACAACGCCACGGGGTGTTTTGGTGCGAATATCAACCCTAATCTGGGCGCGTTTTCGGGCGGTGTATTCATCCCTGCCAATAGGGCGATAGAATATGCCTCTGCTTGTATTGTATCGACCGATCAACTCGGCACATCCCGCCCACAAGGGACATTATGCACCCCTGGCGCGGTCGAGGTAGACCCACCGCCACAATCGGTCACGGTGCAATTCACCTCTGCCAGTGGCAATGCCCTCGAATCGGCGAATACAGGCGCGTTCATCCGTGTGACCACGTCCGATGCCTTTCCTGTTGCTGTGGCGGGCAGTGTGCAGATTATCCCAACGGGTGGTAGCGCCACTAATGGGTCCGATTATACGGTCGTCAGTAGCACCATCACCATACCCGCAGGCACAGCACATAATGCCACCATCTCCATTAACCCCAATCTGACGATTATCAATGACGCAATCGATGAACCAGATGAGACGATTGAACTGGCGCTCACATCACCAGTTGAGGTGTCGATTGGCGCACAAGGCACATATACGCATACCATCATCGATGATGATTTGGCGGGCATCAACATCGGCAATGCCTCATTTGTCATCAGCGAGCCGAATGGGTCTAATCAATTCAGCGTGGTCTTGAATAGCCAGCCAACTGCCGATGTGACGCTGAACATGAGCGTATCAGATCCGTCTGAGTGCCAAATCAGCACACCAAGCATCACATTCACTAGTGGCAATTGGTCGACAGCACAATATGTCACGGTGACGGCGGTGGATGATTTGCTGGTCGATAGCGCACAACCGTGTGATATTCACTTTACAGTCGTCTCTGGTGATGGATTATATAATGGATTGTCACTATCCGATGTGCATGTCACCGTGAATGATGATGATATTCCCGATGCTATCTTGATTATCAATGGCGATAACCAACAAACTGCCATCAATACCCCATTTGCCAATCCGATTATCGTGCAGGTCAATGATAGTTTGGGGCAACCACTGGAAGGGGCAACTGTGATCTTCACCCCGCCAGCCAGTGGCGCGAGCGCCATATTATCGGCGTATTCTGGCACAACCGATATGAACGGACAAATCACCATTACTGCCGATGCCAATGGCGAAGTCGGCGCATATCAGGTGATTGTCGAATCGGGTGTGTTAACCCCAGTGGCTATCAACCTCGAAAATCTCGACCCCGATGCGCTGGATGTCACGGCGATATGTGTCGGATTAGATTTACACCTCACCATCAACACGGGCGCGCCCAATTTCGACATCACAGGTATCAGTGGGGCAGATTTACCCCAACTGAATGTCCCGCTCGGCACATATGTCTTCACGGGACCCGATACATGGGTTGGTGTGACTATCAGCGAATTGACGGGTGATTTAGAGACCATCACCTTGCCCGATATCACCTGTGATGTGACGGTTGTCACGCCACCTGTGTTGCCCGTGTTGCCACCACCCCCAGTGCCAGATAAATGCGATATTCGTGGTTATAGCTACGAGATGCCTGTCGGGATTTTCTGTACCGATTTGTATCAAGATGGCATGTTCACCATCCCTGGAAGTGTGCCTGCGAACTTACAACATGTGATTGATGCGGTGGATGTGGGCAAATTCAACGGAGAACGTACCATTTCGGGCGAATTTGAACGTGGATTGCCGATTTGTTTAGAAGGTGTGGGACGCTTGTTCTTTTTGGATGGTTCGACTAGCCCACGCGCACAAAGCGAATTAGCCACATTCAATATGGGCGGGCGCACCTGTGGTTTCATCATCAATGGTGGTACAGTGGTCTTGATTGCTCCATAACATAACGTCGCGTTCGTTCACTGCTCGCCAGATGCACAACGCATCTGGCGATATGCACATCAAGCACACAAAAGGCGCGGAAATCTGCCTTCATAACAGCACAAATTGGGTCATAACCAGCCCCTTCAGTGGGCTGGCAAAGCGTTAGCCGATGGCATTGCGCCATCGGCACGGCGCATTGACCCATCAGTGAGGCGCAAATGTCGTCAACACGCGGCTCACACCATCAACCGCCGCCACACGCTTCACCAATTCTTCGATAGTCACACCATCGGGCAGTTTGCCTGTCAAAATGGCTGTGCCATATTCCACCCGCACTTGCACCCCCAATGGCAACACTTTCGCCACCGCCAAGCGCACAATCTCATCATTATATAATCTATCGGCGTTGATAAAACGTACACCACGTATTTGTGGCAGTTTATCTTGCAGATACCGATATGTCGGCATGGCTTTGATATATCCCTCTAGGGTGACAACACCCCGTTCCACATGCACATGTACCGCATGACGGTCATGTTGCAAGGGCGGGTACTGGCTAAATAATCTACGAATGTCATCTAAAATATCTTCATCTGGTCTGGTCGTAATCGTTTGCATAATCGACAATCCTTTTTTTTGAGATGATGCCACACACCGTCTACTTATTTATTATTGTCTATCAAGTTGCATAAAATTGCCATAAAAATTATAACCATCCCGTCATATAGGCGTAGCCGAAACGTTGATAGACAAAATGATGATTTTTGGCACATAATGGATTATGTTGATAAGCCAGATAGTTGCGAAAGCAGGTCTTGATATGCGCCGTGTGTTTTGGATCGTGTTGATTATCACCCTCACAGGGGTTTTTACTGCATCTGCACAACAAAAAAATTTTGAATATCGCGGAAAAATCGATGATAAAACCCCCAAGATGCGTTACGAAGTATACATTGAAGCGGGCGAAGGCTTGGTCGCTATCGCCACCGCCACCAGTGATGACCTCGATACGCAGTTGTTTGTCTACGATGCACAAGACGAAATCCTCGCCTATAACGATGACCGAGATGATGATACATACGACTCAGAAGTCGCCTTCATCTCTGATGTGAGTGCCACCTATTTTGTCGAAATCACCGCTTATGGCGATACAACGGGTGATTACATCCTCACCATCAATATTATGCCCAGTGCCGATATTCAAGATAATTCTCGCTTAACCCTCTCTGGCGAGGTGTTGCATTACGATACTGAAAACTTCCGCATTCACTATACGCTAGTCGGTGACGATCGGGTGACAGAAGAATATGTCAAATTGGTCGCCCAAGCGATGGAAGAGGTCTATCTGGCGCAGATTGTCGGCATGGGCTGGCGGATGCCACCCGCAGACCGCACCCGTGGGGGCGATGGTCGTTATGATGTGTATCTCGTGGATTTAGTCAATGATTATGATGGAGGCATATTGGGATTTGCCCGTCCAGAAAATTTCGGACGGCTGAGTGGCAACCAAACGCGCAACACATCATCGAGCTTTTTGGCGCTGGATAATAATTACGAACTCGAAGATGAACCCCTACCCTTATCGCTGATGCGTTCTACCGCCGCCCATGAATTTCATCATGCTGTGCAATTTGGTTATGATGATGATGAGCCGATGTTTTGGTATTACGAAGCCACATCCACTTGGCTCGAAGCCATCACTTTTCCATATGAACAAGATGCCACCCGTTATGTCAAATACGTTTTTGAATATCCCGAAATTTGTTTTGGCGCACAACAAGATGCCGATATCACAGGCTTATTGATGTATGGCACATGGATGTTTTTGCAATCACTTGCCGATAGGCATGGCTACGAAATCGTCCGTGAATTATGGGAGAATATCGCCGTCTATGATGGATGGGAGGCGCTTATTCAGACATTGGCACAACATGATGATACGCTTATCCAAGCAGTGGCGCGGTATCATCTACAAAATATCGTCCGTGATTATAAATACACCATCTCTTTCAAAGATGAAACGCTGTGGTTAGATAGTCGGATTAATCGCATGGGTACATGGTCACATGTGGGGCAGGGTGTTCAAGAATTGGGCGCGAACTACATCGAATTAGCCCTGCCCAACGGCATCTATGATATTACCCTGCAAAATGCCAGCCATTCCGATTTATATTTGTGGGTGATGGGCGTGCGCGGACAAGTTGCCGATGTATATGATATGGGTAAAGGTGGCACATTGCTCATCAAAGATTATGACCATGTTTACCTGATGGTCATGAATAATCGCTACGATGACAATGTGTCTCGGTGCAATTATGCCACTTACGAAATTGGGGTTAGCACAGGCACTCGCGCCCCACAAACCCCTACCTATCAACAATTTGCCGAATATTTTATGCCGCTCAAAGAGAGATAAATACACACGATGGTGACATCATGGATAGTGTCACCATCGACATCTTAATCCCCAAGGGCATCGAACACCTTTGGTGCGATCAACCAC
>PGTJ01000690.1 GCA_002794515.1 Phototrophicales bacterium | reverse complement strand
GTCAAATAATCAATGGCATTCCACCGTCCCACCGCTCTATGCTATCCTGACCGATTTGCGCCTGATTTTGCAACGACAAGCCCTCAAAACAGGCGACCCCGCCATCATCCCCACCCAACATATCATCTATCTGCGTCCATTCACGGCGGGCAATCGGAATGGGGTCTTGATCACCCTCAAAAATGACCAACGCATCGCACTATTCATCCCCAATATCCGCAAAGATGAAATCATGCGTAACCTGCGAACGGTGGCGATTAACGCCATTCGGAGCGAAAAACGATATGACATCCAATTCGATGCCACCGCGCTCGCCAAAATCATCGACCATATCAAGCAAATATAAGGTCATGGCAAAACACACCATAACCGACCTAATATTACGATGCTGATTTAAGCAAGACGATTTTGTCGATAATCCGCCACACTAAAAACGCAAATGCGCCTGTGAGGGGGATGAAAATTACAAATATAGACCACCCCGTTTTGAGGGATGAACTGAGGGTCGCATCACGGTTGATGAGCCACAAGCATACCGATGCGGGAATAATCCACACCATAATAGGC
>PGTJ01000679.1 GCA_002794515.1 Phototrophicales bacterium | reverse complement strand
TGTATCGATTTTAGACCCTAACGGTGAATTGGTCGTTTTCACAGGTACATATGATTCGCCCTTGCTCATGCTGGGGCAGTTCACCCAAACGGGTCAGCATCTGCTGATCATCGACACCGACTTGCCCACAGGTGTTGACTATGGCATCTTTTTACAGGCGGTCGAACCAATTTCATTAGTCGCTGGCACACCCGTCACAGGCTCGCGCCAAGTCACAAATCCGCCTGTGTTCAGTTTCCAAAGTCCTGCAGGCAAGGCGTGGGAACTCAATGCCATGATGTCCTCTGGTGGCGATCGGCGCATGGTCATTGCCCAATTAGAGGGTCGCCCATATTGGGATGCGGTCATCGCCCTCGATTCGGGCAGTGGGGTGGGGGGTAATCCACGCATTGCGCCATTCATCGCTCCTATAGATGCCACCTATTATGTGTGGTTAGAATTTTCACCTTACGATAACAATATCACTACATATGATTATACGGTGTCTATCAGTTCCACTACCATCCTCAGCCTTGCCCCAGATGTTGAACTGGCACAGACCATCACACCACAGACGGGCGCACAGACGTTTGTTTATACCACCACCAGCG
>PGTJ01000605.1 GCA_002794515.1 Phototrophicales bacterium | reverse complement strand
CCCTCAAAATGTTTATTATCCCCCGCACACATATCACATTTGTGTTATAATTGTCAATAAAACCATATAAATGTTAGATTTTTTCGGGCGAAGCATAAAGGTAGGTGCTTGTGAGCGATAAAGGCGCGTGGTGGCAACGTGGGGTGATTTACCAAATTTATCCCCGTAGTTTTCAGGATACAAACAATGACGGTATAGGCGACCTAAACGGCATCATCGCACGGCTCGATTATTTGGAATGGCTCGGTGTGGATGCGCTGTGGCTCTCGCCGATATTTCCCTCACCACAAGCCGATTTTGGTTATGATGTCGCCGATTATACCGATATTCATCACGAATATGGCACACTCGCCGATTTTGACCGCCTGCTCCAAGAGGCACACCAACGGAATATCAAAATTCTGCTCGATTTAGTCCCTAATCACACCTCGACCGAACATGCTTGGTTCAAAGAGGCGCGTTCCTCGCGGGATAATCCCAAACGCGATTGGTATATCTGGAAAGACCCCAAACCCGATGGAAGCCCTCCCAATAATTGGTTGGCATATTTTGGGGGCGCGGCGTGGACATTCGATCCCCACACAGGGCAGTATTACATGCACAACTTTGACCCTGGTCAACCCGAACTCAATTGGCGTAATCCACAGGTCAAACAGGCAATATTCAGCGCCATTCGGTTTTGGCTAGAACGGGGTGTTGATGGGTTTCGGGTCGATGTGATAGACCGTTTGCTCAAACATCCCGAATTTTTAGATAATCCGCCCAATCCCACATGGAAAGAGGGCGATAGCCCCGCGTGGAAATATCTGCGGGTGAATAGCGAACAACAACCCGAAGTACATGAGATTATGCGCGAATTG
>PGTJ01000653.1 GCA_002794515.1 Phototrophicales bacterium | reverse complement strand
CTATAGAAAACATCAATTGCGATGACATCAATAGCGCCAACCGAATCGGAATACCCAATCAAGACCAACGGGACTTATTCGCCAAATTGCGCCAATGTCCAAATGTCATTCCTAAACCGATACAGGCACTAGAAAAACTCATTATGAAGAATAATGATAATCCCGAATGGGTCGGCTTATCGTGCGAAGAAATTTTGGAGCAAATCGATTGCGAGAACTGTCCACCGCTAATCATCCTGCCCCCCAAATTAGAGATATGCACCCTCAGTGATGATGTTCGCAACCTGATGACATTATTCATCAAGAACTATGTCCCTAAAGCAGGTGAAGAAAATGTCGCGGGCAAACTTTCACCAGCCCAAGTCGATTTGCTTTATCAACATATTAATGCTTGCAATGCGGTCATTGAGTTTTTGAACACAGGTATCATCCGTCAACCGATTATTTTGCCCCCACCGCCTGTCTCGCCACCGCCCAGTGATAATAATACCCCGCCAACAACCGAAGAGCCATCTTCCACACCAGAACCGACAACAGCACCTACTCCCACGCGAACCCCTGTCGTGCCAGTGGTGCCACCCATTACAACCGTTGTCGATACACGAGTAGTCATTCAACCACTGGAACCGCCACCCCTAGCACAAGATGAAGCCCAACCCGAACTACTCCT